>DASVWQ010000054.1:0-11082 GCA_036393135.1 Ktedonobacterales bacterium | reverse complement strand
GAATGTCGGCTCCGGCCCTGTCGTGACCCTCGCCACGCTCACGCCCTATGGCTGCGAGGTGACGGTGACGGCGGCGGGCGCGGGCGCTGTCACCTGGGCAGGAACCTGGACGACGGTGGGAGCGTAGGGAGCGCGGGAGAGGAGGCGCCAGCGGAGGCGATCATACGACAGGCGATGCGAGCGATGTGTGCGTGGTGGAGAGAGGAGCAAGCGAGATGGCGGCGAGTGTGATGACGAATTGCCAGCAGGCGACTCAGATGGCGGGGCGGGTCGTGCTGTTCATCGGGACGGAGTGCCGGACCTGGAGCATCGCGGACTTCGCGAGCGCGGCGCGTAACGCGCGGGCGATGGGGGTGGACACGATCTCGCCCAAGCGGCTGGACGGCGGCATCCCGTGGTATGGCGACGTGGGGCGGCTGCGCCAGGAACGCGCGGCTGTGCTGGCGGAAGGCTGCGGCTACCTGCCGTTCGCCTATTGCTATGGGCCGCGCTTCGGCGAGGCGCAGATCGCCGACGAGTGCCGCCTGCTGGCCGAGATGATGGCGGCCAACGACGGCTCGATCTGCGCTGATATGGAGGTGGAGTGGAACGGGCGCGTCGCGGACGCCGAGCGCTTCGAGCAGTTGATGCGCCCGGTGGATGGGCTGCTCTACGTGACGAGTTGGTCGGATCCGCGCCAGCAGGACTGGCTGGGCGTGACCCGCGCGCTGGCGCCGTGCGTCAACGCCTGGGTTCCGCAGCAGTACGACAACTGGCTGGCCACGCAGGAGGGCCAGCTGACCGCGCTGGGCGAGACGTGCGTGCAGCCCGCCTTCGACCTGACGGGCGAGTTCGGCGCCAACGATCCCTTCGCGCTGACCCGGCAGGCGCTGGCGCGCGGCCACACGACCATCTGGCTCTGGGAATATCAGCCCGCGCTGCGCAATCCCAACCTGACGCGCAGCATCGCCGCCGCGATGGGCAATCATCTGGCCAGCGGCGCGCCCGTCACGCTGCCCGCGCCGACTCGCCCGCCGCGCCAGCGTGTCTATGTGGTGCGGGCGGGCGACACGCTCTCGGCCATCGCCATCCGCCTGAATCTGCCGAACTGGTACGCCGACCTCTACCTGCCCAATCGCGCAATCATCGAGACGACGGCGAAGGGCCACGGCCAGCCCAACAGCCACGACGGCGCGCTGATCTACCCCGGCGAGGCGCTGACGTATTGAGCGGGGGCTGCGGCGGAAGGGCGGATTATGGCGTATTGGTCAACCGCCAGCCGTCCTACGCACGGCGATGATACAGAAAGGATCGACATCATGCATACATCACAAAACCTATCGAGCGCGAACCTGCTGCGCCGCGCCCGCGCCCATGCCACGCTAACGCCAGGCGAGCGGGCGCTGCTGCGGCTGGGCGAGGGACTGCTCTGCGCGGGACTGGTGGCGGCGCTGCCAGTGGTGGCCGAGGCGCTGGCCCGGCAATCGGTGGACTGGAGCGCGGTCGGGCGCGCGGCGCTGGCGGCGGCGGCCACTGCGATCCTGCTGGCGCTGAACAAGTACCACAGGGCGCACAGTGATCCACCGCTGACGGAAGGCGCGGCGTCCTCAGCGACGGCAAGCTGAAGGCCGTGGCGAGCGCGGGCGATAGTTGCGTTCTCACACATGAGGCGCTAAGATGGCATCGGCATCGGTTGTGGAAGGCGCCTGGGGCGGACGGCGATGCCAACATCGCCTCATTGACCGACGCCACAGGAGCGATCAACATGTCACAGAGCGCAGACCCGCGAACAGGCGCGACGACGACGCGCCAGAGCATCGCCGCGCTGGGCGAGCACGCGCAGTTCCTGGCCGACATCCCCCTCTTCGCCACGCTCGACCTCGATGAACTGCGCGACCTCGCCGCCGTCACCCGCCGTCACACCTTCGGCCAGGGCGAAATCATCTTTCACCGTGACGACCCCGGCGCCACCCTCTTCGTCATCAAGTCCGGGCGGGTGCGCATCTTCATCTCCAGCCCGGAGGGCCAGGAGGTCGCGCTGGCGGTCTTCGGCCCTGGCGAGGCATTTGGCGAGCTGGCGCTGCTCGACGGCCAGCCCCGCTCGGCCAGCGCCATCGCCATCGAGCCGGTCGAGTCCTACACCATCCAGCGCGGCGACTTCATCGCGGTCGCCACCCGCCGCCCACGCATCGCCCTGCAAATGCTCGCGACCCTCTCACGCCGCCTGCGTCAGACCGACGCGATGGTCGAGGACCTGCTCTTCCTCGACGTGCATGGCCGGGTGGCCAAGAAACTGCTGGAACTGGCCGAGACGAACGGCACGCGCACACCCGAAGGCATCCGCATCGAGATGAAGCTGACGCAGAGCGACCTCGCGGCGATGGTCGGCGCCTCGCGCGAGAGCGTCAACAAGGTCATGAGCTACCTGCTGGACAAGCAGTACGTCTCAGTAGAGAAGCGCAAGATCACGGTCATGCGCCTCACTGAATTGCGCAAGCGTATCTGTTAGTGGGCGCGGTGGAGCTGGCGGACAACCGCAGGCGGGATAGTCCTTGCGCCGCGCCAGAGCGCGCCGCTGTGTTCTACAATGCCACAGGCGCCGACGCCTACGATGCGTCAGTGGCCGCGACGCTGTGCGCGGAGGGATGAGACGCCCGCAGACGCTCACCAGCGGATTCGGGCAGCCGAGCGGATAGAGAGAATGAGCGCGTGAGATCGCTAATTGCCATACCAACCTACAATGAGCGCGAGAACATCGGCGCCCTGCTCAACGAGGTGTTCACCTACGCGCCGGAGACCGACGTGCTGGTGATCGACGACAACTCACCCGATCACACCGGCGACCTCGTGGACGAGCTGGCGAAAAAGGACCCCCGCATCCATGCCCTGCACCGCCCCGGCAAGCTGGGGCTTGGCACCGCCTACGTCGCCGGCTTCCGCTACGCCATTGCGCACGACTACGATCTGGTCTTCGAGATGGATGCCGACTTCTCGCACGACGCCCGCTACCTGCCCGCCTTCTTCGAGGCCGCCAAAAACGCCGACCTGGTGATTGGCTCGCGCTACATCCAGGGCGGCGGCACCCCCAACTGGTCGCCGCTGCGCCGCTTCATCAGTGGCGGGGGCAACCGCTTCGCTCGCGCCGTGCTGGGCATCCCGATCCACGACTGCACCGGCGGCTATCGCTGCTACCGGGTGGCCGCGCTGCGCACGCTGAACCTGGACGCGATTTCGGCGCAGGGCTACGCCTTCCAGGTGGAACTGGCCTACAACTTCTGGAAGAGCGGCTATCGCTGGGTCGAGACGCCGATTATCTTCGAAGATCGGCGGGTGGGCAAGTCGAAGATGTCGCGCAAGATCTTCGTCGAGGCCTTCCTCTGGGTCCTGCGGGCGCGCGCCACTGGCGACTCCGCCGTCCGCACGCCGCCAGGTGGCGCGCCCGGCGCGAGCGGCCAGACCCAGGCGAAGCCACAATAGCGGATGAGCTCACCAGCTAGCGAGAGGAGATATCGCGTGTCTGTCAGCGCGCCATCCGATGATGATTTGCGCGAGCCAGTGACGTCGCTCGCCGCGCTGCGCGAGTTGATCGCGGCGCCAGAGCCAGACGCGCCCGCCGTGCGCAAAGAAATCGCGACGCTGGACGAACACTGCCGTCGCTTCATCGCCCTCGCGCCGCTGCTCTTCATTAGCTCGGTGAATGACGCGGGGCGCTGCGATGTCTCACCGCGTGGTGACGCGCCGGGCTTCGCGCGGGTTCTGGACGCGACGCGGCTGGTCATCCCGGAGCGCCCCGGCAACCACCGCGCCGATACCCTCCGCAACATCCTGGAGCATCCGCGTGTAGGATTGCTCTTCCTCATTCCCGGTCTGCGTGAGACCCTGCGCGTCAACGGGGTCGCGCGGCTCTATACCGACGCCGCCCTGCTCGACTCGATGCGCATGGAGGGGAAACGGCCCCAGCTAGCCATTGTCGTCGAGGCCGAGGAGGTCTTCATGCACTGTGGACGCGCGCTGGTCCGCTCGCGCCTCTGGCGCGCCGAGACCTGGCCCGCCCGCGATGCGCTGCCCGACGCCGCGCGCATCTTCGCCGACCACATCGCCGCGCCAGACATCACCCGCGAGATCGCCGAGGAGGCGCTCGAAACCTCCTATACCACCGATCTGTACTGATTATCTCATCTTGATCTCGCCAGGTTCGCCGCTTGCCACATTTCCACGCCCGATCGCATACCGACACCACGCCACGCGCGAGGAAGGCGCTGACGGGCCGGCGCGCGGTGAGACGCTAACGGCGATCAAGCGCCATCCGCGTAGCGCGCCCGACGCCATCGTGCGGCGGCTCTACGCCCTGCGCCACGATCCGGAGTCGCCCTTCATCCGCGCCGAGGCTGACCTCACACTCGGCGAGGTCCTCGCGCTGGAGGGGGTTTGAAGGACGAGCCAGAGGGCGATGCGAAGGGGAACTGAGGCGTTCTCATGCGGCCTCTGCGCTGCCAGACCTCTCCGTGTGAGCGACCCGCTTGCGATTCAGATTACTTCCTGCCATACTGACGCCCAAGGGTCGGGATGTTGGGTAGGAGGGTAGGGCGCGATGGCGACACATGGTCCCCCTACAAAAACGACCGCGCAGGGAATCCTGCGCCGCGTGAAGGTCTGGCGCTGGCTGAGCTGGCTCGGCATCGGCGCCTGGCTGGCAATGATCCTGATGAATGCGGTGAGCTTCTTCGTCACGGGCCGCTGGCCATCTGGCGGCGGATTCCCGGAGAGCCTGCTCGCGCCACCCGCGGCGCTGGGCCTGTCGCCGACGCTAGCCGCGCAGCTCACGCCAGCCATCACCGCGCTCGCCATCTTCTTCATCATCATCGTCATCGCGCTGACCATCTCGCCTGCCGCTACGGCGAAACCCAGACCTGTGAAGCCCCTGAAAGCCGCGCCAACCGATCCGGCGCCGACGACGCAGATGGTGCGCGTGCGCGTGCGCCGGACCGCCCCCGCCGCGCCCAGGGACATTACCAGGGAAGATACGCACATTCTGCCTGTCGTGCGGCTGACGCCCGCGCTCAAATCAACAGCCGCACCGTCGGAATCGCGGCCACCGCTGCCCGCGCCCCAGACACCGCTCACCGCCAGCCTCGCAGGCCCCGCCGCCAACATGACCAACCCGCTGCCGCCCGCGCCCACCGCCAGGGAGACGAAGCCATTCCCGCCGGAATCATCGGCCAGGGAGACGATCATATTGCCAAAGGAGACGGTGAAACTCCCACCAGAGACCACCGCCAAAGAGACCATCAAGTTCCCGCCAGAATCACCAGCCAAGGAGACGGTGAAACTGCCGCCAGAATCACCCGCCAAAGAAACGGTGAAACTGCCACCAGACGCCCTCGATACCGAGACGACCAAACTCCCGCCCACCGCCCTCGATACCGAGACGGCGCGGCTCGCGCCCGCGATGACGGACACGGCGGCGCCAACGTCGGCGCCTGCCGCTCTCGACACCGAGACGACCAAGCTCGCGCCCACCGCCATGGACATCGCCACCATGCGTCTGGCTCCGGCGCCGGAGCTGGCCGAGACAACTCGCCTCGCGCCATCCTCCGAACTGGCCGAGACGGCGCGTCTGGCTCCCGCGCCTGAGCAGGCTGAGACTATGCGCCTGGCGCCGCCCTCACTGGAGGCGGAGGCCGAGACCATGCGCCTCACGCCGCAACCAGCCGCGACCGACGACAATCCGATGGTTAAACGGGTGGCGATCACCGAAGATGACGCCGCGTCTGAGGACAACGCCAGCGCTTCGTCGTCAGGCTCTCCGGTATAGGCGTCTCCGGCGCGTCGCAGCAGGCGGGGGAAGCGCGACTCCCCGCCTTCACGAAATTGAAGGCGGGGAGTTTGGGCTTGTGGGACGATTGGTTTAGTTCGGCAGTTCTACGCCCTGGTTCCACTCCGCCTGGTCGGCGAAGCGAAGCTGAGTGTAGGGCAGCGTGCGGTGGGCCAGCGCCTCCGCCAGCAACGCAGCGCCATGCTCCATCTCCGCGCGATTGGCCGGGCGCACGCCAGGGCCGAAGCCCATCCGCACCGCCAGCACGATCCGCGCGCCGCGCATCCAGCCGCGCAGCTCGCGCGTCTGCGGGATGCTCCGCGCGGCGCGACCAAAATGAATCGCCACATCGCGGGCGAAATCGCGGGAGAAGTCCTGCTGCTCATTGGTCAGCAGCATCGGCATTTCCACCTCGACACAGGGGATCACCGTGACCTCCTGCTGCGCCGGGCCAGGGAAGGCGCCACCTCGCAGCAGGTCATCGCGCGACCACGAGCCGGTATTTTGCGGCTGTTCGGGCAGGCTTGGCGCCGAGGCGGGCAGCGCGTCGATCAGGCGCGTCGGCGAATACTCATCGGCCATCCCATGCGACGCATCGGAGGGATACTGCGCGTAGGATGAGCCGCCAGCGCCGCTACTCGACGCTACCGGCGCGGTATAGCCCGATACGCCAAAGCCAGACGGCGCGCCCGACAGGTGCGGGGAGGCCGACGCCTGGTGCTCCGTCCGCGCTCGCTGCGCCCGCATGCCCAGCTCGAAGGCGCGCTCGCGCTCGAGCCGCACGGGCAGCCACGGCGCATTGGGGCCAACCGCGTCAGCCTGAGTCGTCGCCGAGCCAAGCGCGATCTGCGCCCAAGCCTCGCGCTCCGCCTGAGGCAGAGAATACATCTCGTCAGCGTTGTGCTGCGCCTCGATCACCTCACCCGTCGCGCCCTGCCAGCGCACATGTGAGAGCACCAATGGGTTGTCTGGCAGGCGGTACGCGGCAAAGAGCGCGCCCCCCTGCTGGCCATACGCGAGCAGGACCATCGCAATCGAGCCGCCGCGCTCGTGCGGGCGTGAAACGTATCCATTAGCTGCCATAAGGCGTATCTCCTGGCGTCAGTCCGGCTAGGGCGACGCCCGGCGGTCCCTCCTCAGGGTACCCGGTCAGTGACAAGGACAGAGCGCCCAAACGTCGACGTGGCGCGGCCCACAGCCAGCGCGCACGCGCAGACGCCTACACTCAAACAGCGTCCGTCCACAAATTTCGCAGGTCTGTGGCGGGCGCGCATCACAGTGTATGTCTCAGGCGTACCGTGATCCACCTCGCGCATGGTAACGCAGGACAAGAATGGTTTAGCATCACAGTGGCGTGAGTATAACATGCCCCACTCAGGCCCCACAACAAGTATCGCCACAGGTCATACACCAGCCGGACGGGCTAGTACCTTCAGCGAGATGGTGGGCCGGGCAAGCGCATCGTGAGCGCCCGTTCTCTCTGACGCTTCACAGTCGCAGTATTTTTACCATGCGGAGAAGAGGTCGCTCTCACGCGGAGCGCGCGGGGCGGCTAACAGCGTCAGAGACGTTGATCCGGCGTGATTCCGGCGGACGTGAGGATACGCCGCCGGGCAGGTGGTGGGCCAGGCAGTGGACCAGGCGCGCGGCAAACGCCTGCGCAATGTCGAGATGGAGCGGTTTGTGCGGCCAGCCTGGAGCCGGGCTCGGGTCATGAGACTCCGGTGGGCAGCCAGGCAGGGCGCGCCAGCCACAACACGGCGAGCGCCAGCAACGCTATACCCAGCGCCAGCCGTGGCGCGCGAGCGGTCGCGTAGCGCTCCTCGACCAGCATCGCCGCAGTCAGCGCCGCCATCCAGCCCGGGCCGCCAACGCCGATGCCGAACATGCTGAGCATCAGCGCCCAGCAGCAACCGACCGAGGAAAGCCCGTGCCGCGCGCCCAGCAGCCACGCGGACCGCACGCCCACGCGATAGCCGTGCGCGAACCGCGCGTGTGGGGCATGGCAGGTCGTCAGGCAGCGCGCCTTCAGGCGACTGAACTGGAAGGCTCCGGCAACGGCCAGGGTCGTCGCGCCGATCAGAAAGGTGTGCGCCGCCAGCCACGGCCAGGTGTCCACGGTGCGGTGGATCAGCGTATCGCCAGTGAAGGCCAGCAGCCCAAACGCCGTCCACAGCGCGGCGTAGCCCGCCAGAAACGCCGCCCGCTCGCGCGCCGGGCGGGACTGTGAACGGCTAGCGCCGAGCATCAAGTTGAGCGTCGGCATGTTGGCGGGCAGCATCATCGCCGCGATCATCACCTGCCAGCAGGCGAGGAAAACCAGCGCGGCCACTGGCCACGGCAGGCCGCTCTCCTCCAGCAGAAAGCGATGGTCGATCAGCTCGCGCCGCCCGGTGAGCGTGGCGATGATCGCCAGCGCCCAGGCGGCGGCCACCAGCAGCCACGGCCAGCCCGGCGCTATGCCGCGACGGCGAGCGGAGGTGGTCGGACGACCCGCAGTGGCGCGGCGAATCTCCATGTAGCGCCCCCTCTGATAAGAGCGGCCGGGTCACGCGAGCGTTGTGAGGCGCCCGCGCGACCCTGCCAACTAGCGCACGATGGCGCAGCCGAACGGCCTGGTTTCGGACATCCGCACGGGCGCTCCAGCGAAGACATCGCCCAGCGCGTTCTCCAGATCACTGGTCGTCGCCCGCGCCGGGTCGCGCGCGTCGTCGATGCGTCCCTTGTAGACCAGCCGCCGCGCCGCGTCGAGGACGAAGGCGTGTGGCGTGGTCAGCGCGCCGAATTTGTCGGCGACGGCCCCGTCAGGGTCTTTGAGATACGGGAAGTTGAAGCGCTTTTCCCGCGCCCGCCGCGCCATCTCCTCCATCGTATCCATGGGCGAGAGATAGGCGTTGTTGGCGTTGATGGCGACGAGTTGTACGCCCGCGTCGCGGTAGCGCTCCTGAATGGCGACCAGTCGCTCCTCATTGGCCTTCACCGTAGGGCAGCCATTGCTGGTGAAGACGATGATCACGACGCGCCGCTCATCAAAGGTCCCCAGCGAGTAGCGCAGGCCGTCTACCCCCGGTAGGTCGCTGAACCCCGGCGCACGCTGACCGATACTCAGCATCACGATCACCGCCTTCGCGCGAAGAGGCCCGCCAGCCCACGACGCTCAGGAACCACAACCGCTACTGGCGTGGGCTGAGCGGTGAAGCGGTCGGGGAACTGGGCGACAATGCCCGCCGTCAGGGTGTCGGCGACGGTCAGGATTTCGGTAAAGATGTCATCGAAGGCGATGACATCATCATTCCATTTGCCGGTCAGCCGCGCCACCGCCTCATCTTTGGTCAGCTTGAGGTGCGTCGCCAGCAGGTCGAAGACATCGCTCTTGGGCCAGTACGGATTGGCGCCGCTCAGGAGCGCGGCGATGTCACCCGCATTGTTCGTCCATTTGCGGTCTTCCTCCTGGAAGCGCGCGTCGTCGCCGGCTTTGGCCGCCGCCAGCAGGTCCACCGCGATCATGATGTGCTGTTTGAGCAGCTCGGTCAGCCGCGCGCCCGCCGCCTGACCGTAGAAGGGGACAATCGCCGCGCCGATGTGCTCCTGGTTCTTGAGCAGCCGCCCGGCGGCCGCGCTCGCATCGGGCAGATCGCTGACGGCCGCGACGATGTACTGCCGCGTCCAGATCACATGATCGGCCCATAGTCGCCGCAGTCCAGTCTTCAGCGCGCATTCCGCATCAGTTGTCGCCATAGGTTGCGCCGTCTCTTTCTCTGGCGGCGTCCGGCGGCTGGCCACGCCGCGCGTCCCAGCGCCCAATGCGCCAGGCTCAGCGGGACGTGAACCTCCCAGTCCGCTCACGGGTACGCCACACGGTTCCACATACCGCCATCTGAGGCTGATCGCTGGCGCGTCGGTGCGCCGGGACCACTCCCAATAGCGTGTCTAGACATATACCTGACATATCTATAAAATGTCAATGGTTTATTTGACTTATTCTCCGCGCTACTCATAAATGCTGACTGCGCTGGCTGTGGAGGGTCGTTCGTCGCCGCGCTTGACGCCGCATGACCGCGCGGGATACCATACTCGATGGCGGGCCTCGCTGACCTGCCAGTCATCCTCATCACTATCCATTGAGAGGATCGTGTCGCTGATGTCATACCGCTGGCTACTCCAGAGCGCGCCTCGCCCCTAACCAGGGGTGGAGTCTGCCCTGTAGCAAGCATGCGGTGAAAGCGACGATCCGCTTTCCTCCTCAGCGCGAACCTACTGCACCGAGCCTCCGCCAGCCGACCTGTCCAGGCCACCCAGGCTGACAGCTCCGGCGCGCGTGGCCCCCGGTCCCGGCGGACTCCTCTCCCAGGCTCGCGGCGCTGTGTGTCTCACCGCGTCTCACCGCGTCTCAGATTCGTATGCTCCCGTACCGGGGCTGTTTTCGGAGAGGTTCATACTCGTATGCTGGATGTCAAAGGGCTTTCGCTGAGCCGGGGCGGGCGGACGCTCCTGCGCGACGCCTCCTTCATCATCAACAAGGGCGAGAAGGTCGGCCTGGTCGGCGTCAACGGCGCGGGCAAGACCACTCTGCTGCACGCCCTGCGCGGCGCGCTGGACCCCGATAGCGGCGTCATCCTGCGCCCGAAGCGCATCGGCTATCTGGGGCAGGAGCGGCTGGCCGATGACCTGCTGGCCGGAGCCAACGCCGATGGCGAGCCAGTCACCGTCCGCGATGTCATGCTGGCCGGACGCGACCTCGCCCGCCTCAGCGCCGACCTCCGCGCGCTGGAGGCGCAGATGGCGCAGACCTCCGCGCCCGATCCCGTCGCCGAGACCGCTAGCGCCAACGGCCACCGCCGCGACCGGCGCAACGGCGCCCGCGCGAATGACCCGTTGGAGCGGCTGCTCTTCCGCTATGGCGAGCTGGAGGAGCGTTTCCAGCGGGCGGGCGGATACGCCGCCGAATATGAGATGGCCGAGCTACTCCAGGGCCTCGCGCTGGAGGATGTGGAGCTGGACCGTCCCGTCACGGCGCTCTCTGGTGGCCAGAAGACGCGCCTGGCGCTGGCCCGCACGCTCTTCGCCACCCACGATCTGCTGCTGCTGGATGAGCCGACCAACCACCTCGACGGGCCAGCCACGCTCTGGCTGATGGACTACCTCGCGCGCTACGAGGGGACCGTGCTACTCATCTCGCACGACCTCGAACTGCTCGACCAGGCCATCACCCGCGTGCTGCATCTGGACGCCATCGGGCAATCTATCACCATGTATTCAGGCAATTACAGCTCCTACCTGCGCCAGCG
>DASVWQ010000053.1:0-3193 GCA_036393135.1 Ktedonobacterales bacterium | reverse complement strand
CTCGGCGCGGACCTCATCTCCGTCGGTCGCCGCGCTGTCGGCCCAGGTCAGCAGCAGCGCCGTATGTCGCACATGGTCGAAGATCAGCAGCGTGTCGCTGAACATGAAGACTGCTTCTGGCAGGCCCAGTGGGTCATCCGTTGGGATGCTGACGGATGGCTCGAAGCGCGCCGCCGCCTCGTAGGCGAGATAGCCGACCGCGCCGCCGTGGAAGCGTGGCGCTGCGCCCGCCAGCGGGGTGATGGGCCGCCGCTCCAGTTCCGCGCGCACGACAGTCAGCGGATCGGCGCAGGGCAGCATCTCCGTCTCGCCCGCGCGCGGCCCGCGCAGCCAGCGGAACTCAGCCACGCAATCGCGCGCCCGCAGCGTGGCGTAGGGGTCGGCGCCGACGAAGCTGTAGCGAGCGACCCGCTCGCCACCCTCCACCGACTCCAGCAGGTAGCCGTAGGAGCCGCGCGCCAGCTTGAGATAGGCGGAGACGGGCGTCTCCAGGTCAGCGGAGACTTCGCGCCAGATCGGCCGGAAGCTCGTCGCCGTCCGCCGTGCCGCGCTGTCAGTCGTTGGAACTGCCATCTCCACCTCTCCTATCACTCGTTTGTTCGATTGCGCAACGGCTGAGGCCGTGGGTGGGGCTGCGTCCCCAGAGCCAGTCCTCATACGTTGAATCGCGACTGGGACACGATCCAACTCACGAAGGCGGCCCTGGTGGCCCGCAGACCCCTGCGCTGCGCGCCTTAGAGCAGCCCCATCCGCCGCTTGACCTGCGTCAGTGTCTCGCGGGCGATGGGGCGTACCCGCTCGGCGCCCGCCGCCAGCAGCCGATCAAGCTCTGTCGGGTCAGCCATCAGCGCGTCGTAGCGCCGCTGAATCGGTTCCAGCGCAGCCACCAGCGCATCCGCCAGCGCCGCCTTGAACTCCTTGTAGCCCTTGCCCTCGAACTCCGCTTCGATCTGCTCAGGCGTCCGCTCAGTGAGGAGTTGATAGATCGTCGCCAGGTTGAAGATGGCGGGGCGGCGTTCGTCAAAGACGATGGTGCGCTGCGAGTCGGTCGTCGCCCGCGCAATCTTCTTGCGAATGACCTCCGGCTTGTCGAGCAGCGCGATATACGAGGCGTCCGCGCCGCTCTTGCTCATCTTGTTCGCTGGGTCGTCCAGCGCCATGATGCGCGCCCCCACCTCGCGGATCAGCGCGCGTGGCTCCACAAAGGTCTCGCCGAAGCGTGCGTTGAAGGCGTTGGCGATGTCGCGTGTCAGCTCGACATGCTGGCGCTGGTCATCGCCGACCGGCACTGCGTCCGCCTGATAGAGCAGGATGTCCGCCGCCATCAGGACGGGATAGTCATAGAGGCCCGTGCTGACGGCCTCGCGGTCGGCGCCGGCTTTCACCTTGAATTGCGTCATGCGGTTCAGCCATCCGGTCGGCGTCACGCAGTTGAGCATCCACGCCAGTTCGGCGTGCTCGTGGACGTGCGACTGCACGAAGAGCGCGCTGCGGGCGGGGTCCAGCCCACAGGCGAGCAGGGTGGCCGCGAGCTGGCGCACGTTCTCGCGCAGCTCCTTGGGGTCCTGCGGCACAGTGATGGCGTGCAGGTCCACGACACAGTAGATATTGTCGTAGATGTCCTGCTCGGCGACCCAGTGCCGGATGGCCCCCAGATAATTGCCGATATGTGGCGCTCCAGATGGCTGGATGCCGGAAAACACGCGCTCGCGAGCGCGCTTTTTCGGCGCCTTCGTGGCGCGGGTCGCTGTGCTGGTGGCGCTCATCGTTCGCCTCTCCTTCTCGCTCTGACGCCCAAACAAAAGCGCCTCTCATCCCCAAGAAACGGGACGAGAGGCGCTTAGACCTTCGTGGTACCACCCTGCTTCGAGTCATGCCGCCCTGGCCGGGAGCCACGCCACACGATGGGCGGACTCGACCGGCGCGTGAGCGTCAGACTCCTCCATGAGCGCGGGCCACTGGCGACATACGCGCCATCTCAGCCGATGCTCTGCCTCTGTAACGGGAGGCGCCCGGCGATACCCTACGGCGCGAGGCCGGTCAGGTCGCCGCTCACAGGCCCATTCGGCGAGCGCGCCCGCGCCGGTTTCCACCACTCCGGCTCGCTGGGGCAGGGCGCCTGCTCGCGTACTTCTCCTGATCGCTGCTAGCTCCACTATGCGGTTGTTCTGCCGCTGATGATACCCGCCGCGACGCCGCGCTGTCAAGCGCCACTGGGCGCCGTGACGACCGGCGGGGCGAAGATCGCGCCGTGGAGCTGCGTGCGCCAGACCACCGCGCCGCTCGCCGGATCGAGCGCGAGCAGGTCACCCGCCTCCGAGACAACGAAAAGCGTTCCGCCCACCAGCGTCGGCGCCGCGTCAATCGGCGCGCTCAACTTCACCGTCCAGACAACCTTGCCGGTCGTGGCGTCCAGCGCGTAGGCGTCGCCGCCCTGGCCGCCGACGTAGAGTGTCTGGCCATCCAGGCTCAGCGCGGCGCCAGAGGGGATCAGCGGGCCAGAAGCCACGCCGCCCGTCTGGAACTTCCAGGCCTGTGAATGCGTTGTCGCGGAGAGCGCGTAGACTACAGCGTCCATCCCGCCAACGTAGATCAGCCCGGAGCCGACGACTGGGACAGAGTGAATCTGCGGCCCCACATTGTACGACCAGAGACTCGCACCGGTGTGGGCGTTGTAGGCATGGAAAGTGTCGGGGTCGTTCGCGCCGACGTAGAGCGTATCGCCATCGAGGACCGGCTGGCCGTCGAAGCCGCCCGCCTGCCCCGCGCTCCAGCGGATCTTGCCCGTCGCGGCGTCCAGCGCGTAGACCGCGCCTGTCAGCCCGCCGCTGGCCACATAGACCAGCCCGAACCCGACGACTGGCGTGGTGTAGAGATGGTTGACCTGTGTGTCTTCATTCCAGAGCCAGCGTTGCTTGCCCGTCGCCGGGTCGAGCGCGTAGACCGCGCCGCCGTCGCTGGTGGCGTAGAGCGTCCCGCCGCTCAGCGTGACGTAGCCGTCCTGCCCCTGCCGGTAACTCACGCCGACGGTACGGGTGAAGGTCCAGCGCGTCTTGCCGGTCGCGGCGTCGAGCGCGCGGATCGTGCCATCGTCGGACCCGATGTAGAGCACCCCTCCCGCCACGACAGCTCGCCCTGCCGTCGCCGCCATCGCTGTCCGCCACTCCTGCGCGCCAGTCTGGGCGTTCAGCGC
>DASVWQ010000052.1:0-10857 GCA_036393135.1 Ktedonobacterales bacterium | reverse complement strand
GGCGACCTGCGCGCCCATCAGCACGAGCAGCACGCCGCCGATCTGGCGCAGCGCGAGCTGGTTGGCTGAGAGGAACGAGCCAAGCTCGCTGGCCGTCGCTCCCAATGTAATGAAGGTGATGGTGAAGCCGAGGACAAAGCTGGCGGCATGTAGTGTGGTCGCGCGACGCAGCGCCGCCCGCTTCGCCGCGTCTATCTGCTGGCTCTCCCAGATGCCGGGGCCGACCAGCCGCGCGATATAGACCGGCGTCAGCGGCAGCACACACGGCGAGACAAATGAGAGCAGGCCCGCGATGAACGCGGCGTAGAGCGAGACAGCAGCCATGCGGAGGATTGCCTGTCACTTGACGGAAGAGACGCCAGCCGGACGGATGCGACGCCAACGTCGGCGCGGCCTCACAGGCCAGTATAGCAGACTCACGCCAGGCTCCACAGGCGCGCGAGGGACGCAAAAAGAGCGGCTGAAGGCGCGCGAGGGACGCAAAAAGAGCGGCTGACCGCTGGATGGGCCGCCTCGTTGCGACCACACCCAAGGGCCAGCCGCCAGCTCGTGCGACGCCCTTAGCCGAATCCTGCCGACTACCTTGCTCGCGCCGGGAATACCGGCAGCGCCGCTCGCTTCGAGGCGCTATTGATGACGATAGCGCCGGAAAGATAGAACGCGAGCAGCGAAGTCACCATGCCCAGATAGCCGCCGATATACAGCAGCAGGTTCGAGCCGCCGATCATAACGCCGATTCCGTCGCCGAGGTAAGTGAGCGCCAGGATGAAGAGGATAGCTGCCACCAGGGTATTCTCCCCCAATGCAGCGACGCCCAGGTAGAACGCGATGAGGCTGAAGGTCAGCACGAAAATACCGACGACATACGCCGGACTGCCACCATGCGCGGAATCGGGCAACACTTTCATCATCGTGAGCCATTCGAGCAAGGCCCACGACGTGTTGAATGCGCCGAACGCGCTGAATGCCGTCGCCGCGAGGACATTGCCTCGCCGGAACGCCCACATTCCCGCCAGGAACTGGACGATTCCACCGAAGATGAACGCGACCGGAATCGCCAGGACGACGGCGCCTAGCGTAAACCAGCCCGCAAAGACCGCGCTAATCGTAAACGTGGCGCTGGCGAAGCCCGCCAGTCCCAATGGCATCGGATCCGCGACCATGGCTTGCTCGCGCTCGACGAGCGCCTCGGTCTCCTGTTTGGCGAGTGGACCCGCTACCGTACCCGCGAGCGTCCAGTACTCCGCGCTGGAGGCTGCGCCCCCAGGCGCGCCCGCGCCCGCCATGCCTGTCGCTCCAGACATATCCTCACAACTCCTTTCCGTGCCGCAAGGATGGGCGTCGCACGAATGAGCAGAGGCGTCGTGTCAGCGGCGCGACTACACCCTACGATCCCGCATACATCGTGCCAAAATATCGCGCTGCGATACTTTCTTTCTTCCGCGCGCCCTTGTTCCCGCCGCTGTGTCATGGTACGCTTGCCCCCATGCGGCGCGGAGATGGAGAGCAGGCGCGCCGCGAGGGGATTTCGGTGACGAGAGGGGGCGTGGTCGATGCAAGCGTCAATCAGCGACACCATCAATCTCGCGGCGAGCGGCGTCACCATCGCGGGCGGCCTCGCGACGCTCATTGGCTTCATGCGCAAGATGTTCGCGCGGCCTGGCCAGCCCATCGCGCCACAACCCGCTCCGCCTGTCCAGGGCTACCAGCCTCATCCACCCGCGTCAGGCTACCAGCCGCAGCCGCCAGCGCCAGTTCAGGGCTATCAGCAGCCGCCCTGGTCAGGCTACCAGCCGCCCGCGCCGGGCTACCAGCCACAGCCGCCCGCATATGCGCCGCCCGCGCAGGCCCGCTCCCGCCGCATTCCGCATCCCACCATTTGGGGATTCGCCGCGCTGGGGGTGATCTGCGTTGTCGGTTATTTCCTCGTGCTGCTGTACCAATACGCCCAGACCGGCTCGACCAGCATCGCGACGGGCAGCCCGCTCTACATCCTGAATATCGTGCTCTACGCGGGTGACGTCATCGGTGGGCTGGGCGCGGTGATTGGGTTGGTGGTCAGCGCCACCCGCTCTAGGGAATGGCTCTGGCTGGCGTTCGCGGTCTTTGGCCTGGGCGTCGTCATCTTCACTGTGGGCATTCTGAGTATCATCGCGCTGGTCCCAGCGGCGTTCTATGCGCTCTTCTCCGCGCCCATCGCGCCGCGCGCGAATCTGGCCCCGCGCACCTGACTGTCACCATCCAGCGCGCTGTCACACCTCGCGGGCGACGGCGGCGAGGATCTCGGGCGCGCGTTTCGTGAGCCGCGGCGCGATGATCAGCGTGGCGAACTGGTAGAGCGCCAGGCCATAGAGGAAGGCTAGCGGCGCGACGAAGAAGTACCACTGCCGATGTTCCAGCAGAGCGGGCAGCAGCAGCAGGACGAAGACGGGAGCCAGCGCGATGAGCGTCCCCCAGAGCGCCACCAGCGAAATGACGCTGCGCAGGCAGCCACTCTCCGACGAGAGGTTGTTTGACCCCATGCGGAGCTGGCGCACGCGCAGCGGCAACAGTGTCGACGTGACATTGCCCGCCCCCAGCAGCGCCAGCGTCGCCGCCGCGCCCTCGATCAGCGCCAGCGGGGCCGCCATCCAGTAACCGGTGACGACACAGACCGCGACGATCAGCGTCACCTGAGCCGAGAAGGCGACGATGCCCACCGCCAGATTCTTGCCCCAGAGGACATCCAGCGGGCGCGCGGGGGTCAGGAACAGCGTCTGGATGCCCTGCCGCTCCAACCCAAAGGCGTTGAGCGAGAGGGTCAGCACGATCAGCAGGGCGGGCAGCGGCGCGAGCAGCGGCTGGAGGTCGGCCAGGTGTTGCGCGAAATAGTTGGAGGCGGCGCCTGGCGATTGGGTCAGCCCCGGCGCGAAGACGATGAAGAGCAGCACCAGCGAACTCAGCAGCGACGCCTTGATCTGCGGGTCGCGCCAGAAGTAGCGCAGGTCTTTGGCCGCCACCGCCGCGACCACAGGCGAGATGCGTGGCTGCGCCACCCGCGCGCCGCCCGCCGTCGCGCGCCCAGCGTCCGCCCGCGCCCAGCGCCGCCTGCGCCGCGTCGCGCTATCGCTGCCCTCTGGCGTCGTCACACCACGGTCTAGCACCCATGCCCAGATCGTCAGCAGCAGCGGCGTCAGCGCCAGCAGGGCCAGCAGCCACGGCAGCGCCCCCAGCGCATCGCCCGTATTGGCGGAGACGATGGCGCGGGCGGCCATCCCCGGCGGCGTCCACTGGAGAAAGTGGCCCAGGTCGAGGCGCCCCAGCGAGCGAATTCCGTTGAAGTGGCGCAGGAGGGTCGAGGCGAACTGGCCGGAGAGCGAGCAGGCCACGCTCATCAGGGTGAAGATGATGATCGAGAGGTCACGATAGCGGCGGCTGCGCAACAGACCGATCAGCACCGCCAGCGCGAACTGGCTCGCGCCGACGATGTGGATGTAGAGCAGCGCCAGCGCCACTACCGTGAGCGTCACTGCCAGCGCCGAGGTATGCCAGCCGACGAAGATCGCCGCGAAGACCGCCAGGATGATGATCGTCGTGGGATCGAAGAAGGTCGAGAGGGTGAGCGCCAGCATGCGCTCGGCGCGCGAGACGGGATAGGTGTGCAGCTTGCTGACATCCAACCCTTCGTTGACGCTATATTGCAGCGCGGGCGCCACGATCCAACCAATATAGAGCAGCGCCAGCATGCCAAAGAGAAGCTGGACCGCCGCCGGATGGGGCAGGTTGAGGTAGCCAAGCGCCGAGAGGAAACCCGCCGTCGCCGCCGCCCCCAGCGTAAAGACCAGCAGCGCCGCCAGCCCGATCAGCGCCCCGATGCTGCGGCGATAGACGCGCAGGCTGAGTTTCCAGCGCAGGGCGAGCAGCGCGCCGAGTTGGCGCGGGCGCACCGCCCACTGCGAGAGGCGGCGCCCGGATGTGGCGTCTGGGGAAGCGACCGTGCCAGCGTCAGCTATTCCAGCCATTCGAGATTCCCCTCGCGCGGCGCCCCGCCGACCAGCCCCAGGAAGACATCCTCCAGCGTCGCGTCGCTGCCCTCGCCCGCGCGCTGGCGCAGGTCGGCCAGCGTCCCCTCGGCAATCAGCCGCCCATCCTCGATCACGCCGACGCGCGTGCAGAGCTTCTCGACGACCTCCATGATGTGCGAGCTGAAGAAGATCGTGACGCCGTTGCCCGTCAGCTCGCGCAGGATGTCACGGATAACCCGCGAACTGACCGGATCAACCCCCTCGAACGGTTCATCGAGGAAGAGCGCCTGGGGGCGGTGGATCAACGCCGCCGCCAGCGCTACCTTCTTGCGCATGCCAACGGAATAGTCCACCACCAGCTTGTCGGCGTCGGCGCCCAGCAGCAGCGCATCGAGCAGCGCGCCTGTGCGGCGGCGAGCCTCCGCGCGTGGCAGGTCATACATTGCGCCCGCGAACTCCACCAGCTCGCGGCCAGAGAGACGCTCGTAAAGGTTGAGCTGTTCTGGCAGCACGCCCATCGCCGCCTTCGCCCGCAGCGGGTCCTGCCAAACGTTGACACCCGCGACGTAGGCCACACCAGCAGTCGGGCGCAGTAACCCCACCAGCATCTTGATCGTGGTGGACTTGCCCGCGCCATTGCGTCCGAGGAAGCCGAAGAACTCGCCCCGGCGCACGGTCAGTGTCAGATTCTCCACCGCCCGCTTCTGGTCGAAGAGACGTGTCAGGCCGAGCGTCGCCACCGCCGCGTCGGACGGCGGAAACGCCGGGCCGGAGGCCGATGGATATGGCGCGAAGTAGGGCGTCGTCATGCGGGCGCAGTCCTTTGATGTGGGCAGGCGCTGACACTCTGAAGCGGCGCGCTCATCAGTCGAGAGCGCGTCGCTTCAGATTATACGCGCTGAGGCATGGCTTACGCCCGCATAACGAGCGCTCTACCCAGCTACGCCACATCCCCTGCCAAGCTGCGGGTTGGCCAGCACGGCGCTGGCGAGCGTGCCGCCATACCGCGCGATATTGGGCGCGCCATACTCAGCCGGGCCGCCGAAGCTCTGCGTGGTCTGGCCCGTGATGCGGTTCCCGAAGTTCCACACGCAGGCGCCGGTGCGCCCGCTACGCCCGATAGTCCAGAAGGGGTAGAACGTCGGGGCATTGCCAGGCCCCAGCGGCGGGGCTGTGCAGCCCACTCCGGTGTTGGTGTTACAAAACGTCTCCGAGCCGCCAACATCGGTCTCGAACTGGATCTGCGGGTACAGATGCCCGTTTGCGTCAAACGGACCACTATAGCTGAATGACGTCGGATGGCTGGGGGAACCATCTGGCCAGTCGGCGATATATGAACTGCCGTCGAAGTCTGTATCGCCGTTCTGGAAGACGTTGTCCTGACAGCCTGCCACCGGCCACGAGACGTTCCTCGTCACGCCGTTGATGGTCACCGGGCGCGGACCCGCTGGCATACAGAAGGCATCCGACCACTCGCACACCGCTCCGGATGCGGGATCTGTGCTCGGGCAGGGCTGATCACCCTCTGTCGTGCCCGTGCACTGGCCAGTGCTCAGGTCGCACGACTCTCCGACGCCGTTCGCTTCAAACCCGCCATTACAGGTCTGGTAGACCTGCGGATCGCTGAACGCCGAACCGCCACCTACCGGGAAGCTGTTGCTGACACTGGAGCATGGCTCGAAGTGGCCAAGCTCATCCTCCATCAGCACGCCGCCCTCCAGGGCCGCCCATGGCACCTGATTCCGCTGTTGAGCGGTGTTGTACTCGGGATGGAAGCTGAACGGTCGCCCATGGCAATTATTGATGCTGGTATCCATGAAGCCGTTGGCCGCGCTGGCGACCATGTAGCCCGATTGATGGGTACTCAGGTCACCCACGCTCGTCATCAGCCCATCCCGCGTATCGCGAATGGTCACCACCAGCCTGTCGCCCTGGTTCATCAGCAGCGTCTCACTGTTGGGCGTGAATGTGCTCAAATTGGTGAGCTGTGGGCTGGGTGGGCCGGCGGGAACTCCGTTCCGCTGGAGAAAGGCGAAATTGACCGGCTCAATGCAGGCGCTGTTGCATGAGGCGAAACCGAAGGTACACTCCAGGCTATCAATGTTCAGCGCCGCGCAGTAGTGACTCGCATCGCAACTGGGGCCATCAATCCAGGGAGTGAATCCGGGCGGGTAGAACTGTAGCTCCATGAACGCCGAGCCAGCGGCCCGGGGATCATTAATCCCTGAGGAGTTCGAATCACTGTCTGGCGCACACGGATTCTGCGGATACGACCTGGGGTCACAGATCGGTAGCCCGAACCACGGCGCCGGGCTCAACTCGGCGTAGTCGGCGACTGTCTGGCCGGTTGGACTGGTCGTGGGCGCGGCCTTTGGGTCAATGGCAAGCGTCATGAAGTAGGTCATCTGGTTGCCGCTGCCCTGCGCCGAAGAGATGAATTTGACCGAAGGCTCGTCATGGCCGACGTACCAACCGTTGTCGATGAAGCGCGAGGCTTTGCCGTTCACGATCGAGATGGGGTCGGTACACAGCTCTTTCATGGCTGGCCGCGCCGACGTGTACCGTGTGCTCCAGCTATTACAATCCAGGTTGTTCACACTGTTGGGCGCCACATCGTTTCCGCTGGCGGCTAGCGCCGTCGGCGCCATCTGCACGGTCGCGGAGCTAGCCATCGCAAGCACGGCCACTACAATGGCCCCGCCACGACGGACGCCTGATGCCCAAAAACGAAGGCCCATGTGGTTGTCCCTTCCTCAGATGACCCAAGAAACACCAATGCTGGAGTGACTGTGGATGCGGGAATGACGAACCATGAGGCGCCAGGTCGCACGCCTCGCTCATGTGGCTAATGGCGCGTGGACGCGCCTGCCAATAACGGGCACACCAACGTTCAACGTGACAGTGATGACGTGAAACTATCCGGCAGGGTCACATTGTGGCGGCGGCGCGCATACGTGCTTTCCGTAGCAGCCGCGATGGAGCGGCGTGAGGGTGGCCAGACAGCCGCTGGCGGCCACAAAGGCTTCAGATCATGAACGGCGCTGGGAGGCCGCCTGGGGCGCGCTGGCAGCCGTGAGGCGGCAGACCCGCCGACGATGGCCACCGCGTCTGCCGCCTCTCACGTCTGTGGGTTCCGCGTTCGAGTAGTCGCCCTACACCCCGACCGTCGGCGCTGAGAGCGGATCGCCCGCCGCGTAGCTCCAGATGACATGCCCGCTGCTCGCGCTCAGCGCATAGAGCTTGCCGTCGCCGCCGCCAGTGAAGAGGATGCCCTGGGTGATGACCGGCCAGCCACGCCCCAGGTCGAAGGAGTAGCCGTTCGAATAGCTCCAGACCTTCGTTCCATTCGACTCCCGCACCGCGTAGAGCCGGTTGTCGCCGGACGCGAAGTAAACGACGCCGTTGTAGGTCGCGGGCGAGCCGTTCTCGCTGTCAGCCGTCTGGAACTTCCAGGCCAGCGTCCCGGCGCTGGCGTTCACGGCGTAGAGGTAGTGGTCGGAGCTGCCAAAGAAGACCATGCCGCTGTCCACCCACGGCTTGCCGAAGATCTGGCCGCCCGCCTGGTACTTCCACTTCAGCGAGCCGTCACTGGTGTGGAACGCCGAGAGCGCGCCGCTGTCCGAGCCGGAGTAGACCAGCCCGTTGAAGACCGATGGTGTGGTGAACTCGATGGCCGCGCCGACCTGCGTGCGCCAGCGCAGCGTCCCATTCGCGATGTTCAGCGAGTAGAGATAACCGTCGCTCGCGCCGACATAGAGCGTGCCGTCCGCCAGCGCATCCACCGAGGCGTTGATCGCGGCGCCGGTCGGATACTGCCAGCGTTTGGCGCCGGTCGTGGCGTCCAGCGCGAAGATCACACCGTTCTCCGTCGCGCCAAGCATCATGCCGTTCACCAGGGCTGGGCGCCCCGTGATGCCGCTGCCCGCCGAGTCGCCCTGCGCCTGCCAGATGACATGCCCCGCGTTGATGGCGTAGACATAGCCGCTCTGGGTCGTGACGTAGACCAGACCATTGCTCGTAACCGGCTTATTCGCCGCGCCCTGGATCGCCACCTTCCACTGCCGCTGGCCGCTCTGCGCGTTCACGCCGAAGAACGCGCCGTTGTTCGAGCCGACATAGACAGTCAATTGCGCGAGTTGCTGGCTCGGCGCATTCGTCGGCGTGGCGACCGAAGCCGATGGCGTCGCGCCCGTCGGCGCGCTCGTCGCAGTCGCCGTCGCGGTCGCCGCGCCCGGCGTCGGGCTGGCGCCACCCGCGGTCGTCGCGCATGCTGTCAGCGACGCCGCGCCACACAGCGCCACCATCACCCACACCGCTCGCCATGCTGGAATGCGCTGGTTTCCGCCTGACATGAGCGCTCTCCCCTCCATACACACAGCCAAAGGGCTGGCAATGGTGAGAGTATACCCATTACAGGCAAGCGCAATCGTGCGTACCACACGACGCCGCGCTAGAGTTTGGGGATGAGTGGACCCAACTGGCCCGTGGTGGGTTCCGCTCAGCAGAACCACGCTTCGGTGAGGTGCGGAATCGGCCGCGAGCGCCGCGCCGCGACGCCGCGTCGGCGCAAGCCGACCCCAGCCGCCGCGCGCCGACCCAGCCGCTCCCCGGCCAGCGCGACCACCGCCGCGAAGGTCGCCGCCATCGGCTGGTTCACGGACGCCGCTTCCTCCACCAGCGTCATCATCTCGCGCTGGAGGTCATCCATGCGGGGGTCGGGGTGCGCCCAGGTGTAGCTGAAAGCGGCCTCGTCCAGCGGGCCAAGCCACTCCGCCGCATCAGGCGCGCCGAGCAGGGCCGAGCCAGGCGGCACGAGCAGGCGAATCGCGTACTGCACGGGGTCCACATGTTCGATCAGGTCATACTCCGCCACGAAATCGAGCAGGTCGAGGTAGTCCTCCGCCGTGGTCCAGGGGGTGAAGGCGACGAAGGTCGGGCGTAGCGGGACGCCCGCCGCCTCCGCGATGGCCAGCGCCGTCACAACATCCTCGCGGGTGTGGCCCTTCGCCAGATGCGCCAGCACGCGCGGGCTGAGTGATTCGACCGCCGAGACGATGAAGGCGCAGCCCAGCGCGCCCAGCTCCGCGATCAGCTCGCGCCGCTCCAGGATATGCTCGACCTTGATCGTCGCGTCGAAGGTGACGGTGGGGAACTCGGCATGCAGCGCGCGGACGATGGCCAGCGAATGCCCTGGCCCATTGAAGAAATCGGGGTCGCCGAAGGTGATGTGGCCCACGCCCGCCGCCACCTGCGCGCGGATGTCTTCCAGCACGACCGCGCGTGGCACGACGAAGAAGCGCCCGCCATAGATGGGTGTGATGGGGCAGTGCAGGCAGGTGTGGAGGCAGCCGCGCGAGGCTTCGACATAGCCCGCTGGAACCACCTCGTCGCCGCGCACGAGGTGGGCGTAGTGGCTCTGCGCTGGCAGCGTGTCGCGCGCGGGCAGGCTGAACGGCAGCCGCTGGAGTACGGGCGCCGCCGTCGCCGCGCGGGTTCGCACGCCCGCCTGCGCCAGCCCCGTGAGATCGGCGCCACCCGCCAGCGCCTCGGCCAGCGCCAGCAGCGCCTGCTCATATTCGCCGCCGATCACCGCGTCAGCCAGCTCACGCAGGAGATAGTCGCCGTTGAGGCTGGCGTAGAGGCCATAGAAGACGATAACGGCGGCGGGATTGAGCTGGCGCGCCCGCGCCGCGACCTGCGCGCCCAGCCGCAGCGCCGTATGCATCGGCGCGGAGAGGGCGATCAGCGCGGCGTCGGCCAGCGTCTCATCGGCCAGTGTCTCGACGGAGGTGTCCACTGCGCGCGGCTCGAAGCCCGCGCCGCGCAGAGTCGCCAGCGGCGAAGCGAGGCTCAATGGCTGGTGGCCCAACTCATAGCAGGCCACCAGCAGGACGCCGCCGGGCGCGCGAAGGGATGTCGGATTGGACATGGAGGGTCTGTTCGCCTCGCTAGGCCGGACTATTTCTTGCGCGCGGCGGCTGGCTGGGGCGCGCCCTTACCCTTGGCGCCGCTCTGGCTCTCAGGCTCCCAGCCTTCGGGCTTCGCCTCCTCGTCATCGCCAAAGAGGAAGCGCTCCATCTCGGTGCGCAGGATCTGGCGCGAGTCGGGGTCAGCCAGATTCAGCCCATAGTGGTTGATGAGCAGACGCGAGTGCTCCTGCCACATCTCCCAGGCCTGCCGCGAGATACTGTCGTAGATGCGCTGGCCAAGCTCGCCCGGCATCGGGGGCTTGTCCAGCCCCGGCAGCCGCCGCTTGAGCTTGGCGCACGTGACCATGTGGACCCTGTTCATGCGCGCCCTCCTGTCCTCCACACGACGCTCAGACGCGCCGTCATCTGCGCATAGTATACCGCGCCTGTCGCCCCCATGACCGCTCTGGCGTCGCGGAGACTGTCACGGCTGATCGGGCGCGGGCGTGAAGTCCAGGCGGGCCAGCAGATCAGCTAGCGCGCGGCGCTCGCTCTCGCCCAGCGCGGCAAGACTGGCGCGCACCTGCTGGTAGAATGCGCGGTCGGCCTCCGCCAGCGCGGCGACTCCGGGGGGAGCGAGGGCGATATAGACCTGGCGCTGGTCGGCGCCGCTCGCGCGATAGCGCCGCACGTAGCCCAGCCCCTCCAGCGTATCGAGCATGCGGGTGGCTCCCGCCGTGGTCAGGCGCAGCAGCGCGGCGAGGTCGCCCACGCGCGTCGTCTGCCCCGCCGCCTCGCGGTCCGCCAGCGTGCGCAGGACCCGTCGCTGCGGGCGCGAGAGCGGGCCAAACTCGCGCCCCAGCGAGTTCCACCAGCGATCCAGATCGCGCGCGATGGCCCGTTCGACCGACTCATTGCTCACTGGCGCCGCCCCTTTCGCCTCC
>DASVWQ010000051.1:0-9237 GCA_036393135.1 Ktedonobacterales bacterium | reverse complement strand
GAGGCCGCGCTCATCGCCTGCCTGCGCGCGGCGGGCGACCCCCAGCACATCGACGACCTCTGCCGGGCGTCGGGGCTGGCGGTGGCGCGGGTCTCCGGCGCGCTGGCGATGATGGAGCTGAAAGGGATGGTGGCGCTGGTCGGGCCGATGACCTACACGCTGGCCCGCTAGCATGGCGGGGTGCGCGACGTATACTGCCTGAGCGTTAAATGCCGCGTTTCGCGTGCTCGATCATGTCATCAGGAGGACGCCACATGAGCCACCAGAGAGATGAGTCGTCTTCGGTCCTCCCGCCGCTGGTGGACGCCGAGGCGCTGGGGCGCTATCTGGCGGAAGCGTTGCCGGGGCCAGCCGCCAGCGAGCCGCTCCAGGTGGAGCGCATCCGGGGCGGCCACTCGAACGAGACGTTCTTCATCACACGCGGCGAGGAGCGCTGGGCGCTGCGGCGTCCACCGCGCGGGCCGCTGCTGCCGACGGCGCATGACGTGGCGCGCGAGTACCGCGTGCTGCGTGGGCTGGAGCGGACTAACGTTCCCATCCCGCGACCCATCCTGCTCTGCGAAGACGCGGCGGTGATCGGCGCCCCGTTCTACCTCATGGAGCGCGTGCCGGGGGTGGTCATCCGCGCGACGCTGCCCGACGCCTTCGCCAACGATGAGGCGCGCCGCGCGATTGGTCTGGCCGTGATCGACCGGCTGGCTGACCTGCACGCGGTGGACTGGCAGGCGGTGGGCCTGGGCGACCTGGGCAAGCCGCAGGGCTATCTGGAGCGCCAGCTTCGCCGCTGGTCTGGCCAGCTCGACGCCTCGCGCAACCGCCCGCTGCCCGACCTCGACGCGGTGACGGCGTGGTTGGGCGCGCATCTGCCGGAGTCGCCCGCCGCGACGGTGGTGCATGGCGACTACCGCCTCGATAATCTGATGTTCGCGCCGGAGCCGCCGCCGCGCGTGGTGGCCATCCTCGACTGGGAGATGGCCACGCTGGGCGACCCGCTGGCCGATGTGGGCTATCTGCTCTCGTTCTGGCGCGAGGCGGGCGATCCCGATCTGGGCGCGCTGGGTGACGCCGCCTGGGCGATCACCGCGCAGCCTGGCTTCCCCAGCCGCGCGCAGCTCGTGGCGCGCTACGCCGAGCGCACCGGGCGCCAGATGGACCACGTAGCCTTTTACGTCGCGCTGGCCATCTGGAAGCTGGCGATCCTGCTGGAGGGCAGCTACAAACGCCACCTGGCGGGCAGCACAGACGACCCATTCTTCGCGTCGCTGGGTGAAGGCGTTCCGGCGCTGGCGCGGCGGGCGCTGGCGGTCTGCGCGGGCGGCGCGGGGGCGTAAGGCTGGCGCGGGGCTGACCGATCCAGGAAAGTGAGCGGTTCTACACGATGTTATACGCTACCAGGGCCTACGGTCTACTGCTCGTTTTGCTGCTGCTCTTTGTGGTGGCGGGCGTCGTGTATGTGGACCTGCGCTCGCGGCGCGGTTGGGGCCTCGCGCTGCTGGCGCTGGCGCTCTGCTGCTATGGCGTCTGGCTAGCCAATATCGCCATCAACATGCAGGGTGATCCGGGAACTGATGATCTGGCGGGCGCGGTTATCATGGCGGCCTATCTGGCGATCTATCTGGCTTTTACGCTCATCGTCTGGATTGGCGCGCTGGTCGAAGCGGGCGTCTCGCGGCTCTGGTGGTGGTTGGGGGGGCTGATCGCGGCGGCGTTCGTTCCCGCGCTGTTCATACTGGCAACGGTGACGTTGACGCTGAGGCTGGGAGAACCGGGCTTCAATGATGTTGGCATGGGCCTGTTCCTTGTCCCACCTGTGACCATGCTCGCGTATGGCATGGCGCGCATCGTGCGCCCGGTCCCGGCGCGGGCGGTGTGACGCGCTTCAGCCCACGCGAGGGCTAGCGGGCGGGCATCCGCCGACCCTCGCGCGTCGAGTCTCGCCAGCCGGAAGCTCACACGTAGTCGACGCCGCGTGGGCCGTGTGGACCGTGTGGGCCGTGGCGCGGGCCACGGTCGAAGTCGCTGCGCCAGCCGCCGCGCGGGCCAGGGCCACCCCAGCCGCCGCGCGGGCCAGGACCACCCCAGCCGCCACCGTAGCGTCCCCAGCGCATCATCCGCCGGAAGAGCCAGGGGCCAAAGAACAGGCCCATCAGCATAAATCGCCCCAGGCCCATCCTGTGATGGTGGTGACGGTGATGGCGCGGATAGCAGATACGGAACATCGGAGCCGCCTCCTGATTCGTCGCACGCGATGCGCGGGGGCCATCCAGGCGTTGGGGGCATGCGCGCGTGTCGTAGATACTCGTGTGGATATACGATTCGGCGCGGGTCGTGGTTGGCCTGCGCCGGGAACGTCCGCACGCCGGGCGCCAGACCCCGCCACGCGACGTATGCTTGGCGAATTCTCAGGCGGCGCGCTCCCTATTCCGGCTATCGGGCGGCTGAGGTGGCCCGCGATGCGCTATAATCCGGAGGTTGGAGCGCGCCGTGGGCGCGTGTGGATGACACCAGAGAGGCGCGACGGGCGAGCGGAATTATGCCAAAGCTATATGGATGGGTGCGCGAGGTCGTGCCGGAGAGTCCCGCTGATCTGGCGGGTGTCCAGCCGGGGGACCTGCTGAAGACGATCAACGGTCAGCCGGTGCGCGACCTGGTGGACTACCAGTTCTACGCCTCCGAGGAGGAGCTGACGCTCGGCATCGAGCGCAACGGTCGGGAAGTCGAGACGCTGATCGCCAAGGCCAGCGATGAGTCGATGGGCCTCATCTTTGGTGAGGAGCCAGCGCCCTACATCCGCATCTGCGCCAACAAGTGCGTCTTCTGCTTCATCAAGGGGCTGCCGGAACGCAAACAGGCCGTGCGCGGGCAGCCGCTGGGGATGCGCGACTCGCTCTACATCAAGGACGACGACTACCGCTACAGCTTCCTCTTTGGCGGCTTCATCACGCTGACCAACCTGAAGGAGGCCGACTGGCAGCGACTGGAGGAGCAGCGCCTCAGCCCGCTCTACGTCTCGGTCCACACGACCAACCCCGACCTGCGCCGCCTGATGGTGGACGGCCCGCGCGCGGGCGACATCATGGAGCAGATCCAGCGGCTGGGGAACATGGGCATCCGTGTCCATACACAGCTCGTGCTCTGCCCCGGCGCGAACGACGGCGCCGAGCTGGATCGCAGCATCCGCGAGCTGGCGGCGCTGCGTCCGGTGGTCGAGTCCATCTCGGTGGTGCCAGTCGGGCTGACGAAATACAACAACCTCATCACGGTGGAGAAGCTGCCGCCGCTGCGCTCCTATACGGTGGAGGAGTCGCGCGAGGTGATGGCGTTGGTGGAGGGCTGGCAGCGCCAGTTCGCGGCGGAGCCTGGCGCGCGGGGCAGGCCCTTCGTCTACCTCTCGGACGAGTGGTACTACACGACACGCCGAGCCTTCCCGTCGGCGCGCCACTATGGCGACTACGCGCAGATCGAGAACGGCGTTGGCGGGACGCGCAAGCTGCTGGAAGACTGGCGGCGCGAGAAGGCGGCGCTGGCGGAGCGCTTCGGCGCGGCGAGCGAGCGAGCGACGGGCGGGCGGCGACTGGCGATCCTGACCAGCGCGATGGCCACGCCGGTGCTGCGCCGCATCGGGCGCGACATCGCCCGCGTGACCGGGCTGGAGACGCGCGTGATTCCAGTGGAGAACCAGCTTTTCGGCGCCATCGTGACGGTGGCGGGGCTGCTCGGCGGGCGCGACCTGCTCGGCGCCATCGCCCGCGACCTGAGCGACTTCGGCCCGGACGACCTGATCCTGGCGCCGCGCGTCAGCCTGGACAACCCCGGCAAGCGCTTCCTGGACGACGTGACGCTGGCGGAGTTCGAGGAGCAGGCGCCCGCTCGCGTCGTCTTCGGGCGCTCGGCGGCGGAGTTGCGCGCGGGGGTCGAATCGATGGTGAGCGAACAGACGGAACGAAATGGCGATGGCGTGAACGTGGGCGGCTGAAGCCGCGTCTAAAGGCGTGCGCGCCACGAAGCCTGCCTCCGCAGGCTGGGTCCCCGGCGAAGCGCCATGCGTGTGGCCAGCCAAGTGCGCCTGCCTTGCGGAGGTGTGCGGCCGACTGTGACCCAGGCCGCGAAGGCGGCCTTTGTGGCGCGCAGGCCACGTAGACGCGGGTTTACCCGCCACCGATGCTGACAGCGCCGACCGTCACCGTCGGCTGAAGATAGACAGGGCATCATGACAGCGCATTTCACTGCACGCGGATGGAGACGGCTGGCGCTGGCGGCGCCGCTGCTGGCGCTGTTGGCGCTGGCGGGCTGCGGCAGCCACGGGAACGCGCCGACGCTGGGTGATTCGGCGACGGTGGCGCTGGTCGGCGCGGCAGGCGCGAAGCCGCTCGGCTCGGCGCGCTTCAGCCCGACCTACGCCGCGCACATCGCCGCCTGGTATCAGGGTAAAGCGGTCCCCTACGAGGGCGCGGCGACGCCCGTGGAGCTGCGCCAGGGTAGCTGCGCTGGCAAGCCGCTGGCCGCGCTGACCGCCGCAACCGCCGCGCCCATTGCCGATCCCCTGCCGCTGGCGCTGGACCCCAAGAGCGGGGTCGATGTCGCGGTGGCCACCAGCGGGAATCTCTACGTGGTGGTGCTGCAGAAGGCCAATGACGCCAGCGCGCCGCAACTGGCCTGCGGGCATCCGCTCTCCGGCCTGCGCCAGTACTTCGACCTCTACACGCCAGGGCAGGGCGCCAATGGCTATTCACTGGGCATCGCGCTGAGCGAGCCAATCGCGGCGACCAGTGTGGCCGTGACGCTGGCGGCTCCGGCGGCGGCGACGACGACCTGGGCGGTGCGCGCTGACTCGTGCGACAGCAAGCCGCTGGCGCAGGGCAGCATCGCGGCGGGCGAGGCCAAGGCGACGGGGACGGTCTTCGCGCTACTCTCCCCCGGCCACTGGCGCCTGACGCTGGCTAGCGACGGCGGCCAGCGTGTCTGCGCGACCGTCGGAGCATAATCCTCACCCTTCGGACGCTCTCCCGCAAGGCGCACTTCTCACGATTGATGCCTTGACGTAAGAGTGATAGAGTGTTAGCGCTCGCGCTGCGCGTGCGGCATGCGCGCAGCGCCCGGAGGAGATCTGGCTGGTGGCGCGTATCCTCATCGTGGACGACGAGCCTAATATCGTTGAATTGCTTGCGAGCTATCTCAGCCGCGAGGGCTACGACATCGCGACGGCCACGGATGGCGTCGCCGCGCTCGATCAGGCTCGCCAGCTCGCTCCTGACCTCATCGTCCTCGATGTCATGCTGCCGGGCCTGGATGGTATCGAGGTCTGCCGCCAGATTCGCCGCTTCTCCGACGCCTATATCCTCATGCTCACTGCGCGCGCGGAGGAGATCGACACCATCATCGGGCTTTCTGTCGGCGCCGATGGCTACGTCACCAAGCCCTTCAGCCCGCGCGAAGTGGTGGCGCGCGTCAAGGCGCTGCTGCGGCGTCCGCGCGCCATCAGTCAGGGCGCCGCGTCTGCCGCAGGGCAAGCGCCCATACGCATCGGCGCGCTCGTGATCGACGAGGACGCGCACACTGTCGAATGCGCGGGTGAGCCAATCGCCCTGACTGCTCGCGAGTTTGCGCTGCTTCTGACGCTGGCTCGCCATCCGGGACGGGTCTTTACTCGCGCGCAAGTGCTCGATCAGGTCTGGGGTGACGAGTACTATGACGACCATGTCGTCGATGTGCACATCGGGAATCTGCGCAAGAAGCTGGAAGACGACGCGACTCACCCGCGCTACATCGAGACCGTGCGGGGCATAGGGTACCGTATGAGCCAGATGGCGCCCGCGACCGACCGCTCAGAGCCGGGCTAACGCCATGAGGAGACTGACCGTGTGGTGGGCTAATGTCAACTTGCGAACCAAACTCTTTGTCTCCTACTTGCTCGTCGTCCTGGTGGGGATGGTGGCCATCTTCATCGCTATGTCGGAGGTCGCCCCGCAGTTCTTCCTCTCCTCGATGAACGCCATGATGTCTGGCTCCGGCATGGGTGGCATGATGGGGCAAGGCTCAGCCGGAGCCTCCAGCGCGGAACTCGCCGCCAGCCTCAACGCGGCCTTCCGTCAGGCCGTCACCCAGGGGCTACTCGTCTCCGCCGCGCTGGCGACGGTCTGCGCGCTCATTCTCAGCTACTTCGTCTCTCACCAGATCACCCAGCCCATCCAGCGCATGCTCGCCGCCACGCGCCGCATCGGTGGCGGACACTATTCCGAGCGGGTGACCACGCTGCCTGCCAACACTGGCGATGATCTGGGCCGCCTGGCCGCGAGCTTCAACGACATGGCCGCCGCGCTGGAGCAGACCGAGCGTCGCCGTCTGGAGCTGGTCGGCGATGTCGCGCATGAACTGCGCACGCCTCTCGCAACGCTGACTGGCTATCTCGAAGGGCTTCTCGATGGCGTCGTCGAGTCTACACCTGAGACCTGGGCCAGGCTTCACACCGAATCGCTCCGCCTCAGCCGTCTGGTGGACGATCTCCAGGAGCTGTCACGCGCCGAGGCGCGCCAGATTTCCCTGCGCATGGCGGCTATCCAGCCCGGCTCCATTATCAGCGCCGCCCGCGAGCGCGTCGAGGCGCCCTACGCCGAGAAGGGTCTCGAACTCCATATGCCCGCTCCAGCCGACCTCGCTACTTTTCCGGCGGTCATGGCCGACCCTGATCGCGCCGCCCAGGCGCTGACCAACTTGCTCACCAATGCCCTGCGCTACACCCCCGCGCCCGGCCGGGTTGATGTGACGGTGACCCGCCAGGGCGCCGCGCTGACGTTCCGGGTCAGTGACACTGGCATCGGGATCGCGGCTGAGGATCTGCCACACCTCTTCGAGCGCTTCTACCGGGTAGACAAGTCACGCTCGCGGGCGCTTGGCGGATCAGGCATTGGCCTGACCATCACGCGGGCGCTCGTCAGCGCCATGGGCGGCTCGTTGCGCGCCGAAAGCGCTGGTCTGGGCAAAGGCAGCGCATTCACCTTCACCCTGCCGCTGGCCGCGTGATACGCCACCGCGACGATCACCAGCGTCTTTTCCCCGGCTTTCCCGTGGTCGCTATCTTGATCGAATCTTGATCCTGATCGCATCGTCTCTTGAGCTTGCCGGGCTACGCTGTCATCAGGACGCGGAGAATGGCCGCGTCGAACGTGGACGGCGAGAACGGGAGGCATCGAGATGGCTGGCATGCTCCTCATGGGCGTCCTGGTGACGGGATCGCTCGTGGCGCTCGTCCTCGCCCTGATCTGGCTCGCGGGGCGCCTCTTCCCGCACGAGCGCCGCACAGACGACGAGGCGGCGCGTGCGACATTGCGACGCCGCTACGCCGCTGGCCAGATCACGGAAGCTGAATACCTGCGGGCGCTCCATGCGCTCGGCCATGATGAGCGCCTGCTGGTGTGAAATGCGCTCCGACCAGCGCGGCGGATTCTGGCGGCGCCGGTCTGGCGACAACGAAAGGGAGAATGACATGTTCACACGTTGGCTAGGCATCGTGGGCGTGGTGATTACCATCGGCGCGCTTCTGTTTGGCGGAGTCGCGGTGGCGCAGGCGGCGATGAACGGTGGCCCGTGGTATCACGCTGGCCCCATGATGGGATGGAGCGGGACGCCAGGTCCCAACGGTGGGATGATGGGTCCCAACGGTGGGATGATGGGTCCCAACGGCGGGATGATGGGTCCCAACGGCGGGATGATGAACGGCTATGGTGGGATGATGAACGGCTATGGCGCCGCGCAGGCGCCCGCGAACGCGGCGCCGGTCACAGGCGATAGCGTCACCATCCAGAACTTCGCCTTCCAGCCCGCCAACCTCCAGGTGAAGGTTGGGACGACCGTGACCTGGACCAACCAGGACACCGCCCCACACACTGTCACCTTCCGTGACAGCTCACTCACCAGCAGCGGTCTGCTCCAGAAGGGCGATGTCTATCACTACACCTTCACCAAAGCAGGGACATTCACCTACTACTGCCAGGTACACCCCAATATGACCGCGCAGGTGGTCGTAACGGCCTGATGCGTCGAGCAGGTTGTCCTCGATTCTCGTGGTGAGGTCGTGGATCACGCTCATGAGAGGAATCGGGCGTTGAGAAGAAGGAAGGTCAGGTCGCTATGATGTACGGATATGGCTGGTCATGGCCCGCGATGCTGTGGATGGGCGCCAGCGCGCTCTTCTGGCTGGCAGTGATCGCGCTGATCATCTGGCTTGTCTGGCTACTGGTCCGCTGGCTCGACCGGCGTGGAAGCGTCCAGCGCAATCAGTCGTCGAGCGAGCCAACCGCGCTGGAGATACTGCGTGATCGCTACGCGCGCGGCGAGATCGACGCCGACGCCTATCAGCGGATGCGCGAGCGCCTGGGCAGCTAGCGCGTGCGCCGCTTCCATGTGCGCTCTCACCCTGCTCACGCCCGCCTGCTCAGCTGAGCGGCGACAGACCGCCCTCACGCTGGTCTCCGCTCTGGGGCTCGCTCTGGACCCCGTAGCGGAGACGTTGCGCGCCACGCGCGAGCGGCGGGCGTGGGGCGTGCGCGCACGCTATCCCGCGCTCGTCGGCGCGATGAGTTCCGCCTCGATGCGGCGGCGCAACTCGTCGCGCACCCGGCGATAGACCGCGAGCCGCTCCTCCTCGGTCCCCACGGCCCGCGACGGGTCGGGCAGGCTCCAATGCAGACGCCGACGCGCGCCATAGAAGACCGGACATGCCTCATTCGCGTCATCGCACACCGTTATGACCGCCTCGAACACCTCGCCGAGATAGCGGTCGAGCGTCTTGCTCTGCTGGCCTGAAATGTCGACGCCGATTTCCGCCATCGCCTGAATCGCCAGCGAGCGCACATGGGTCGCCTCAGTTCCAGCGCTATACGCCTCGAATCGGTCGCCACCCAGCGCGCGCAACAGCCCCTCGGCCATCTGCGAGCGCGCGGAGTTGTGCGTGCAGAGGAACAAGACGCGGAATGGCCGCGCTACGGGCTGCTCCGGCTGTGCTGGCTGGCTCATCTGGATGTTCCTTGCGCTTGGTGTGGCGCCGTCGCGCGCCGACATGTGAGAGCGGCGTCTCAGGCGCCGCAGCAGTTGCCCGCGTCGCTCCCGCCACAGCATGCGCCTGGCGCGATGGTAGCCAGCGTGGCGCGGCGAGCCTCAGCGCTCGCGGGCGTCGTCTCGGTCGTGGGCGCCGTCGTGGGCTTGTTCGCGCGGACAAAGGCGCTGGCGAGCTTGCCGTCG
>DASVWQ010000050.1:0-8180 GCA_036393135.1 Ktedonobacterales bacterium | reverse complement strand
CCTCTACACCTGGGTGGCGACGGCGTACCTGCTCGCCTCGGCCACCGTCATCCCGATTGTGGGCAAGCTCTCCGACCAGTTCGGGCGTAAGGGCTTCTTCCTGGCGGGCGTGACGACGTTCCTGGTTGGCTCGGCGCTCTGTGGCGCGGCCCAGACCATCGAGCAACTGATCGCCTTCCGCGCATTGCAGGGGTTGGGCGCGGGCATCGGCATCTCGCTGGTCTTCACCGTCGTCGGCGACATCTTCCCGCCCGCCGAGCGCGCCCGCTGGCAAGGCATCTTCGGCGCGGTCTATGGCCTCTCCAGCGTCTTCGGCCCGACGCTCGGCGGCTACCTGACCGACCACGGCCCGCTGGTGGGGACCTTCATTACCGATGTTTCGCGCTGGCGCTGGGTCTTCTACGTCAACCTGCCCATCGGGATCATTGCCCTGATCGCGCTCATCATCTATATGCCAAAGAACCTCTCAGCGCGCACTTCGACCCTGCGCGGCTGGCCCGCCATTCGCCGAATCGACTTCCCCGGCGCGGCGCTGGCCTCGGCGGCGACCATCCTCCTGCTGCTGGGGCTGACCTGGGGCGGCTCGACCTACCCGTGGCAGTCATGGCAGGTGATCGGCGCACTGGTCGGCGCAGTGGTCCTGCTGGGCGCGTTCCTCGTCGCCGAGCGGTTCGCCGCCGAGCCAGTCCTGCCACTGGACCTTTTCAAGAACCAGGTGTTCGCGGCGGCGGGGCTGCTCTCGCTGCTAACGGGCGCGATCCTGCTGGCGCTGGCCTACTACCTGCCGCTCTTCCTGCAAGGCGTGCTGGGGGCTTCGGCCACCAACTCCGGCGAGGTCATCACGCCGCTGACGGTCAGCCTGGTTATCGGCTCGATGGTCGGCGGGCTGCTCGTCGCCCGCACCGGGCGCTACCAGTGGCTCGCCATCATCGGCGCTGCGCTGATCTGCGTGGGCGTCTTTCTGCTGGCCGGCATGACCGAGACCACCAGCATCCTTCAGGCGAGCGTCTTCATGATCGCGCCAGGCATCGGGCTTGGCCTCTACTTCTCCTTCACCACGCTCTCCGTGCAGAACGCCATCCCGCGCACGCGGATGGGTGTGGGGACGGCGGCGATGCGCTACCTCCAGCAGGCGGGCAATACGCTGGGCGTGGCGATCATCGGCACAGTGGTCAACAACACGATCACCAGCGACATCGCGGGGCGTCTGCCAGCGGGCGCGAGCCGCCTGACTCCCGCCGGGCTGGCGGCGGCGACCAACCCACAGGTATTGGTGAGCCAGCAATACCACGATCAGCTTGTGGCGCGGGCGCAGGGCTACGCGGCGCAGGCGGCGGTCGCCCAGGCGCAGGCGGCGGGCCAGATTCCCAGCGGCCCCGCGCATGATAGCGTGGTTGCGGCGATTGTCCAGCAGGCGCGGACCGAGACGGCGCAATTGCTGGCGCAGGTCTTCGATGCGCTGCGGCATTCGCTGGCGGTGGGCATCCAGCATGGCCTCTGGGCGACGCTGATCATCGGCGCGCTGGCGCTGGTGGTGGCGTTCTTCCTGAAGGACGTGCCGCTCGCGAAGACCTTCCGCGAGGAGCATCCTGCGAAACCCGCCGCGACCCAGCCCGCCGACACGGCTCAGGTGGGCTGAGCGGCAAGCGTCGCGCTCAGCGCTGTGGGGTCAACGGTCGCCTCGTGGAATGTGACAGACCAGAGACGACTGTTGACCCCACTTGCGCACAGGTTGCGCAAGGGACGCGCTATGGCGCGTTCAGGCTATTCGACATGCCCGAACCTGCTAATCTCCTCCAACTCTTGCGGTGTTAGTTCTCTTGGCAAATCACCTCGCGCGACCTTCGCTTCCTGCACCTGTGCGCGAACGGTCTCGACCACCTCTGGATTCGCCAGCGTGGTGATGTCACCGACAGGCATGAAATTCGAGACGCTGGCGATGACCCGGCGCATGATCTTGCCTGAGCGGGTCTTGGGCATGTCCGGCACAATCCAGACATTCTTCGGGCGCGCCACCTTGCCGATGAGCGTGTCGATTGCCGTCTGAACCTTCTGGACGATGGCATCACTCGGCGTATACCCCGGCTTGAGGGCGACGTACATCTCGACGATGTGGCCTCTCATCTCATCTATGACGGGAACCGCCGCAGCCTCCGCCACCTCGTCGACGGTGAGCGCCGCCGACTCCAATTCCTTCGTGCCCAGGCGATGCCCCGCTACCTTGATGACATCATCCACGCGCCCCAGAATCCGGAAGTAGCCGTCGCGGGCTTGCATGGCGCCATCCCCGGCGAAGTAGGGCCAGTCGCGCCAGTCTTTGCTCTCGCGGTTCTTGCAGTACTTGGCGTAATACGTCTCTACGTATCGCTCAGGCTGCCCCCAGATTGTCTGGAAGATGCCTGGCCAGGGATTCCGGATACACATGTTGCCCGCTTTGCCGCTTCCCGCTTCGACGAGCTTCCCGTTTTCATCCAGGACCTCCGGGTAGATGCCCAGCACACCGGGTCCACAGCTCCCCGGCTTCATCGCCTGTAGCGCGGGCAGCGTGCTACCGAGGAACCCACCATTTTCCGTCTGCCACCAGGTGTCAACGATGACCGCCTCGCCTTTCCCCACCGTCTCGTAGTACCAGCGCCACACCTCCGGTTCGATCGGCTCTCCCACGGTCGTCATGTGCTTGAAGTGGTAGTGATACTTCAAGGGTTCGTCCGGTCCAGCCTTCCGTAGCATGCGGACCGTCGTGGGGGCCGTGTGGAAGATATTGACACCCAGCCGCTCAGCGATACGCCAGGGCCGTCCAGCGTCCGGATAGAGAGGCGCGCCTTCATACATGACACTCGTAGCGCCGAGCGCCAATGGGCCGTAGACGATATACGAGTGGCCAGTGATCCATCCGATATCGGCGAAGCACCAGTACGTGTCTTCCGGGTGGATGTCCTGGTAATACTTCGATGTCCCGGCGACATAGGCGAGGTAGCCGCCAGTGCTATGCTGGCAGCCCTTTGGCTTCCCGGTCGTCCCGCTGGTGTACATCAGGAATAGCGGCGCCTCCGCGGGCATCGAGACGGGATCCACCAGGCGCCCGCGATACGAGGCCAGCAGGTCGTCTACGAAGTAATCTCGACCTTCCACCATCGGCGTAGGTGAGGAGTACTTCCCTGGATAGCGGCGCCACACCAGGACTTTATCTACCTTCACGCCATTCGCCTCGGCCACTTGAACCGCCTGGTCCGCTTTTGCTTTGTGGTCGATGAGCTCACCATTTCGGTAGTAGGCGTCCATCGTGACCAGGATGTGGCTGCCAGAGTCTACGATCCGGTCGCCGCAGGCGGCTCCGCTGAAGCCACCGAACACCTCAGAGTGGATAACCCCCAGCCGCGCGCACGCGAGCATTGAGACGGGAAGCTCAGGGAGCATGGGGAGATGGAAGGTGACACGGTCGCCCAACTGCACTTTGGCGAAGTCTCGCAAGAGCGCGGCGAACTCGTTCACTCGGATGTAGAGTTCCTGGTAGGTGATAGTCCGACCCATCTCGTTTTCGGATTCCGGCTCCCAGATGAGGGCGGCCTTGTTGCGTTGCTTCGCCAGATGACGATCAACACAGTTGTAGCAGGCGTTGAGCTTGCCACCCACAAACCACTTCCAGAAAGGGGCATTACTCGTATCGAGCGTGGTATGCCAATACTGGTCCCAGGTGAGCAGTTCGGCATATTCCCGGAAGCAGTCGGGAAACCGATCTTCGCGGAAGCGCTCGAAGATGATCGGATCGGCCGCATTGGCCTGGGCGATGAACTTCGCCGGGGGATAGAAATACTCTTCCTCCCGCCAGTGGACGGCAATTTGCGCCTCAGAGACCTCCTGCTGATTCTCCATCAGGTACCTCCAGTTCCGTAGGCCGATGCCACTCCGTGGAGCGCGCTGCGCTGGTCACTATCAGGATCATCAGCAGACACCCGCTTCCAAGAGACGCATTGGCTCATGCCCTGCATGATCCCGCCGGGATGGCGCACGGATCGCGCACGGGCCGCACACTACGACGCCTACACCGCTTGTGTTCCAACTTGCGCCCCATTCACGCTTGCTCGTGGCGAATACGAGCCACGCGCGCCGCTCATTCCGAGCCGTGTCGGGCGTATTCAAGTGCGCCGAGCACGCTCACTAGAGATGGCGCTTTCGTCCAGTCCGCCTGGGTCGCTTCGAGTTCCTCAGGCGCGACATCGCCGGGCAAGGCCCCCATCATGCATGCGGCATCGAAGGTGGCCATGAGATCGGCGAACTGACGTTTTCGGCGCGCGTATTCCTCGGCGCCAGGGCGTCCGTACCACCCGACGAACAGCGATGGTTGTCCACGCCATTCACTTGCGATCGGGTCAGCCAGCATCCGGGCATATACCCGGTCAACGACTTCCATGAACTCACCAACGGCGAGGCGCTCGGCGACCAGCCATGCCGCGAGCGCGCTCATTTCATCGTCCGATAGACTGCGAAAGTAGCCGATCCAGTCGAAACCTGCCAGACTGTTCATATTCAGCGCTCCCCGCGCTGTGGTGAATGGATACGCTTTCGCCGCAGCGCGACCACAGGTCCTACCGTGGTTGATGGCGGCCGCGCTTCGATGCGCCTGCGCGGCCCGGAACGCGAGGAACGGCGACTGAGCGAGCCGCCAACCGCGGACGCGAGCGCGGTCTCCATCTGAAGACCCGCTGGAGCGTTCCGCATGCGAGAGAATAAGCGGATCAGCAACGCAGGCGGTGGAATCTCTGTCCACCATGTGAACGCTACCATGCCACAACCACATGTCCGATGGCTGTCACGGTGAAGAGCATGTGACTCCGCCAAACGCCGCCATCGCGCCAGGCGCCTGTGGCGCGCCATGTAGATACCGGGTCTGTGGCTATGCCTCGTTGCGATCCAATCATCGCGAGGCGGCGTCCTTCAAGAGGCGCTACCCCGATGGACTGAATTGGGACTGCGAGCGAGGCTGGGACAAGTGTTGCGGCAGACGCAACCAACACACACGACCACTTGCTGTTGACCATACGCAATATCAATGCCACCTTACGCATGCTATCGGGATGCGCCACATCTGTCCGCGCGCCGCTGACGCCGACCTGATCGAGGCGCGGCTTCGCTGCGTGGCTAGGGCAGCGTCATCAGCCCCAGCTCCACTTTGAGCCGGATGATTCGGTGGACCGAGGCTCGCAGCCGCGCCTGCGCGATGCGGCCCGACTGAACCGCCTGTGTCATCGCCGCTACCACCGCGCCCAGACGATTCTGCTCAATCGGACACAGAATGAGGTCGGCGCCAGCGAGGAAGGCGCGCACGCTCGCCTCAGCGATCCCCTGCGCCGCATCTGTGTAGCCCTGCTGGCGCATGTAGGTAATCAGCCCGGTAGCGTCCATCGCATCGGTGACGATGACGCCCTGATAGCCCAATTGCCCACGCAGAACTGAATTTACCAGCGTTGGCGAGAGCATGGCCGGATTGCGCGTGTCAAACGCTGGCGCCATGACAGTAGTGACCATGATCATGCCTGGCTGGTGGCTGAGCAGCGCGCCGAACGGCGCAAAGTCAACCGCGTTCATCTGCGCCTGGCTCCGATTGATCGTTGGCAGCACGAAATCCGGATTGCCAGTGGCGGCGCCCAGGCCTGGCCAGTGCTTCAGCGCGCCGGCGACGTTGTGTTGCTGCAAGCCATCGAGGAAGGCCCCCGCATAGGTCGAGACGACGCTGGCCGTCGTCCCAAACATGCGGCTTGAGCCTTCGCCGCCACCCTGGTCAACGTCGGCCACTGGCGCGAAGTCTACATTGAGCCCGATGGCGCGCATGCGCGCGGCGTCTGTCTGCGCCTGCGCATAGGCGGTCTGTGGATTGTTGGTGGCTGCGAGCTGCCGCGCCGAAGGTGTGGCGCCGTAGTAGGGCGCCAGCCGGTCCACTGTGCCGCCTTCTTCATCGATGGCCAGGAGCAGCGGAGTAGTGGCGTGGCTTTGTAACGCTTGTACCAACTGCTTCAGGCCAGCGAGCGTCGTGGGTTCGAGCGGCCCGCCATTGTAGTTCGTGTAGACGATGGCATTGCCGATATGCCATTGGGTAAGCGCCTGGTTGAAATTGCTGAGATTGGCGTCATAGCTTGTCGCGTAGACGCCAAACATCAGCGTCTGCCCGATCAACTGAGCGGTCGAAAGGCCGGCGATATACGCGTCGATGCGCTGGTCCAGGGTGCGAGCGATGGACGTGGTGATGGTCGCGATATTGAGGTGATGCAAGGGATCTGTGCCTGTCCATGCGAGCAGCGTCTGACCATCGTTCCCTACATAGCCTAGGACAGGACCGCCAAGCGCGGTTTCGTCGAGTGTCGTCTTGGTATTGCTCAGGGGCCATTGCGGGAACGTCTGTGTGAAGCGCACGTTCACGGAGTGTGCGGGATCCATGCCTGTCCACGCCATCCAGTAGGCGGGCATGTCTGTAGCCGCGACAGCGAAGGTATCCGAGCCGACCGCGCTCGTTTCGTCGAGTGTTTGCATGGCGCTCCAACTGACCGCATTGCTGGAGGTGGCGAAGGCGAGCTGGTCACTGGGAGTGATGGCGGCCCAGCTCAACACGAGCTGGTTGGCGCGCGGATTCAGCGCCAGGCCAGGCTCGGAGACGCTGCTAAACTGTCGCAGGATGGTCTTCGTACCCAGCCGGAAACCCGATCCAGACGTGCTCAGACTGAATGGCAGGACATTGAGTGAGTGACCCAGGTTCGTACCGGTCCATGCGAGCAGAAAGCCTGAGCCGAAGGTCACCAGGGCGGGGCTGGTGAAGCTGTTCTCGGCGGTAAGAGTGAGCTTCCTGTAACTGTTCGCGCCTGAGCCACAGGCGACTCCCTGGCACAGCAGATTGAGGGAGTGATTCGGATCGATGCCAGTCCAGGCCAGGACAATCGTGGCTGGCGTCCCTGTCACCGCGGCCGCGGGCCGGGAAGCCGAACTCTCGTCGAAAGTGAACTTGCCGCCGTAGGTGACGCCATCGCTGCTCCGCATGATATTGAGGGAGTGATTGGGGTCTGTGCCAGTCCACGCCAGGACGCTGGCAAGGCCCAGGTTTGGGGCGCTCGGATTGCTGGTCCAAAGCGCCGGGCCGTCAACGCTGGTGTCTCCCAGGACGACAGCATGCTGCTCCACGGGCGCCGCGCCAGCCATTTCACGCGCCGTTCGGGAGGGCGTCTGTGGAGAGGCTTCCACCGGAACGCCAGGGATGACCGCGACCAGGGTAAGGATCAACGCGCCCAGCGTTAAGAAATACGCGCCAAAGCGATGAAAGCCGCGCATGTCACGCCTCCCCTGGCTCCTCCTTGGCTCGCGCGAGGCGACGGCACGGATGGCAGCTCCGCCAGGTCGATGCCCTCTGAGCGTCGCGACGTGGAGTGTCCTGGGTTTCCTTCCCGCGCATTGTGCCATGCCCGCGTCTCAATGGCGTCACAGAAACCGCCGCCTGTCCGCCGCGCGTCGCACATGACCTGGCGCGGCGCGGAGGCGGTCCTGGCGCCGCGGGCTACCCCGCTTTCGCCGCCGCCAGAATCTTCGCGGTCGTATGGAGGAAGCGGCTGGTGACAGCGCTGCCCAGCGTCTGCTCCAGGAACTTCATGGACGAGGGCGGCCTGCCATCGCGCAGATACCAGATGACGAAAGCGTCCATCGCCGTGACGGCGCGAATCTCCATGTCGCGCTTGGGCGACCACGCGGGCAGGGCGAGGTCTTGTGGGACGGGGCGCGCCGCGAAGACAACATTCAGGCGCATGTCGTCGGTGATAGCCTCCCCTCTGAAGGGGTCTTGCGCGAGGGTCCGCTCGACCTCCTCCACGCTGCGCAGACAGACGGGGACCGCAAAGCCGAGCGCCGCGCGTAGGCGCTCCTCGGCGGCCACCGTCAGCGCCGCGCGGTCAGTCTCTGGCGCGTCAAAGAAGATGTTCCCCGACTGAATGTAGGCGCCGACGTTGGCGTGTCCCAACTCGCCAAAGATCGCCCGCAGCCGGTCCATCTTCACCTGATGCCCACCGACGTTGATGCCCCGCAGGAACGCAATATAGCGCATGTCGCTCTCTCCCCTCGCTGCGCGCTCTGGCTCACGGTGTCTCGGTGGATTCGGACGCCTCTGTGTCTGGCGTGGGCGTCGCGTCGCGGGCGTCGTCCGCATC
>DASVWQ010000049.1:0-17611 GCA_036393135.1 Ktedonobacterales bacterium | reverse complement strand
GCCTGATTGCCAAAGGTCATCGTGCCGAGGCAGACCCGGCTGATCTTCAGTCCGGTCGCGCCCAGCCGTGTTACGGGAATCGTCATGCTTGCCTTTCCTTCCTCTCCGCGTCTCGTCATGGGTGGCGCTCAGGCCGTGTAGGCGCTGTGGAGCGCCTGGATCGCTGGCTGTCCCGGCGAGAAGACGCCATCCTGCCAGGCCCAGAAGAAGGCCCCCGCGACATGCGGATCGGCCATCGTCTCGCTGAGCGCCGCCTGATAGGCCGCCCCTTGTAGCGTCGGGTCGGCGGGAGCCGAACTGGTGTGCGTCCACGGATCATGGAGGCAGTCGGCGGTGTCACGGTAGCCGACCTCGCTCAGCAGCACGCGCTTGCCCTCGGCCCGGCTGAAGGCGTCGAGTCGCGGGATGACCAGCGTGCGCCAGAGCTGCGCGACCTGGCTGGCGGGGATGTCGCGCGGGGCCGCTTGCAGGCTCAGGTACATCGAGACGCCGACATAGGTGATGCGTGGGTCGCGCAGCCAGGCTGGCTCGGCTCCGCTGATGGTGTCATGATTCAGCTCGTAGGTCAGCGGACCGTGGAAGACCGCGCTCACCTGGCCAATCAGCCACTCCCACTGGTCGGGGTACTCGTTCTGCAGCTTGCTGTATTCCGCGCCGAGCGAGAGCTGACTGGCCCCCGCGCTGGCCGCCGCCTGCGCATAGGGCTTGTAGGCCGCCCAGTAGCTCTGGAACCACGCCCGCGCCGCCGCCTCGCTGGTGAAGGAGATGTCGCCGTTCCAGGTGTCCGTCGCGTCGCGCACGTTGAGCAGCGGCTTGACGTAGACCTTCAGCCCGGCGGCGCGGGCATTGGTCACGCCGACATAGAGGTCGTCGGGAGTGGGGGTCGAGGGGCCGCGCGCCACATCAGCTGAGGTCAGGGTGGCCTGGGTGAAGCTGACGGTCATCTCGACCCACTGCGCGCCAGTCTGCGCCCGCATCGCCGCCACATCCATCGCCCAGGACGGGTCGCTCGCGCCGTAGACATGGCCGCCCCAGCGCGGAAAGGCGATCCCCTCTTCATAGCGCGGGTTCGTTGGGATGGACGTCGCCGTCGCCCGCGGGTCCTTCGTCGCCCCCGTCGTCGCGCCGCACGCCGTCAGCAGTGTCGCCGCCAGCGCCGCCAGCAGCGCCAGCCCTGCCACGCGCGCCACGCCCGTCTCTGATCTTGCCAACCGGATCGTCTCCTCCGCGCGCCTCCGCGCGCCCGCTTGCCCTGCCTCCCATTGTAGCGCGAATCGTCTGCGCCAGCGACACTTCCGCGCCAGTCGCCATCCGTCGCCATCCGTCGCCATCCGTCGCCATCGCAACCAGCCGAATTGACTGCGCGTAGAGGCTGTGGGACGATAGAGGGCGGCGCGCGTCAGCGTGTGGCGCGTGGGCCGCCGACGGATACACTGGCCCCGCGGGGCGTGGGTCTGGAAGTCGAGGACACAGATGGTTATCGTCGGACTGGCCGCGATTGGCGCGACCGTGGTGGCGGGGCTGCTGCTGGGGCTGGCGTGGCTGGTCGGGCGCAAGCAGTGGCCCGCGCCGCGCGCCGTCGCGCTGTGGGTGGCGCCCATCTGGGGAGGCGCCTTCGCGCTGAATCTCGTCATCCTCTACTTCGACATGCCCGCGCTCACCGGGCCGTGGGGCGGCTGGCAGTGGCTGCTCTGGCCGCTGATCCTGCTAGGGGCCTATGTCGTCTTCGGCGGCAGCTTTACCCGTGCGCGGCAGACCCTCGACGCGCTCAACGGGCGCCTGAACAGCATCCCGCGCAGCGCTGGCTTCGGCGGGCGCGGCGGCGGAGGACGCGGGCGCGTGGTGAACCAGCAGCCCGACGGCGTCATTCCCAACGCCAGCTACGCGGGCGGGCTGGCGATTGTCGTCGCGCTCGTGATCGCCTTCATCATCAACGGCCTGATCGTCGCTGGCACGACCTGGTTCGATGGCAACGCCAAGGCCCTCGCCGCTATCCCGCACATCATCTCGGCCCCCGCCTCGCAACCGCTGCCGCCCACCAATGTCGATCACATCGTGCTGGTGACGCAGGGCGTGGCGAGCTATCTCGGCCAGCAGACCCTCGCCTCCAGCGGCCAGAACCTCGGCTCGGTCTACCACACCGACCCGAGCGAATATACTCTCCAGTCGGTGCGCGGCCATCTCTACTGGATCGCCCCGCTGGTCTACAACAATGTCTGGGCCAACCTGGGGAACTGGCAGAGTCCGGGCTATGTGGTGGTGGACGCTGAGGACCCCAATGTCGCGCCGACACTGCGCACGGGCTACCACATGCGCTACCTGCCCGACGCCCTCTTCAACCAGGACCTCCTGCGCCATGTCTACCTCAGCGGCTACACCTGGGGCGACCTGGTGGACCCCACGCTGGAGGTGGACGACAACTGGCGCCCCTACTTCACGATCTCACTGATGCAGCCGACGCGCGGTTTCACGGGCGAGGTGGTCAAGCGCGTGCTGGTGGTGGACAGTCAGACAGGGGCCATCGCCAACGATGCGCCCGGCGCCGTCCCAGCCTGGGTGGACCGCATCATTCCCGCCGCCTCGGTGGATGACTATCTCAACTGGTGGGGCAAATACGCTCACGCCCCGTGGTTCAATCCCTCTGGCCAGGGACAGCAGATCCCCGCGACCAGCGAGCCAGAGCTGGTTTACAACCAGGTCGATCAGCCGGTCTGGCTGGAGCCGATGACCTCCAGCGCCGAGTCCGACAACTCCAGCACGGGCGTCGTGCTCTTCGACACGCGCGACATGACCGGGCGCTTCTACCCGCTGACCGGGCTGGGCGTGACCAACAACGTCACTAGCATCTTCCGCTCGAATCCCGCCAACATCCGCAACTATACGGTTGGGAATGTCCAGCTCTACCAGATTTACAATGAGCCAACCTGGGTCGCCACGTTCGTCCAGACCAACCAGTATGGCGCGAGCTATCAGGCGGTGGGCATCGTGGACGCCAAGCATCTGCTCGGCTCGAATGTCATCATGGCGCCCGATAAGGCCAGCGCGCTGGCGGCCTACGCGCAGTACCTCGCCGACAACAACATCTCCGGCGTCGGGCCAACGCCCACGGGCAAGACGGTGACGCTGACGGGCAAGATCGCGCGCGTCTCGCAGACCACCGAGCGCGGAGCCGCTGTCTACTATATGACCATCGCCGGGCAGACGCGCATCTTCAAGGCGGGGCTAGCGCTCAGTCCGGAGCTGCCGCTGGCCCAGTCCGGCGATAGCGTGACGCTCACGTTCCTCGACACCGGGCAAAATGTCGTCACGCTGACCAGCTTCAGCGACGCCGCCATTCCGCTGAGCGGCGCGCAGCCCACGCCCATCGCCACACCCTGACACGGGCGGCTGTCGTCTCGGTTATGCTCTCAGGGAGGCGCGGTCGGACTTTGCGCCGGGGGGCATAGCGCCGCCCCTGGCGTAAACCTGTCATGAAGTCAGCCTCTCCCGCGCGCGCGGGAGAGGCTGGAGGGTGGGGATTCGCTTACTGCGCGGTGGCGTCCAGCCGTCGCTTGCGCCAGAGCGCGGCAGCCAGCAGGCCGCACATCGCCAGCGCGAAGCCCAGCACGAAGAGCGTTTGCGGCGATTCTGGCGGTAGGCGCGGAATCCAGCCGGGAGCCGCGTTCACGCTGGCGGCGCCGTTGGTCGGCGAGTCGCCAAAGTGGCTGAGCTGGAAGACGCCATCGGGCGTGACGTTGAGGTCGTAGGTCACATCCTCGGCGGGGGCGTCGAGCGTGAGGTAGGTGAGCCAGCTATCGGCGCGCACCCAGCCCATGTTGCGGTCGGTGGAGAGGTCGTGGTAGAGGCTCGGCGTCAGCTTCTCCTGAAAGGTGACCACCAGCCCTGGCGCGCCTGAGATGGCGCCGCCGACGGCGGAGACGCCCGCGACGGAGGCGACCGCGCTGGTGTTGAGTGGCTCATCGGACAGGAAATAAAGGTCGGCGTGGACAATCTGACCGTCGAGCGCCAGCACTTCCAGCGGGACCCACGGGTGCGGCGTGCGCATGGTGATGAGCAGGGGTGCGCCATCGCCGCTGGTCTGGCGCCTGGCCTGCGCGGCGGCGGTGTCGTACTTCACGGCCATGAAGATGGGGCTGCCCTGGGCGTAGGCCAGCAGGTGGGCGCGGGTGTCGCCCTCCACCGTGAAGCCGTTCTGCGCGCACCAGTCCAGCACAGCCTGACCGCTGCCCTTCAATACAGTGATGTTGAGCGCCTCTACCTTGACCTGCTGGAGCACCTGCGCGGCGGATGGCGCCTCGGCGGCTCCGGCGAAGTCCGCGCTGCGCGGCTGGGGATGCGTCTCAAGGGCGAGGCGCTGGAGGGTCCAGGCGCCGCCCTCCTGGATCTTGAGCGGGACCGCTGGCAGGGGGACGATCCAGCCGAGGTTCTTCACGTCGCCCTCATAGGTGAAGCTGGTCATGTATTGCTCGATGCCGTCGTGCCAGGCGATCAGCGTGGCGGCGCGGTCGAGGCGAACGCTGCCGTTGGGGGCGACCAGCCCGCCGCAGGCCAGCGCCGCCTGCGCCTGCACCGCCTGGAAAGCGATGAGGCTGAGCGCCAGGCCGAGGCTCAGCCCGGCGGCGCGCCACGGCAGGCGGACGCGCGAGCGAAGGCGCGCGGGGAGTCGCGGGAGGATACGCATGGCGTTTGCTCCTGTTCGGATGCGGGAGGATATTCTCGTGTCGGGTTGAGCGCTCGTTCATCTGACGGCGCCATTCGCCCGATGGTTCCCTCCGCTCTGCGCGAGTCCTGTCCGCGCAGAGTCAGCCGTGGGGAGCGAGCTGGGCGGGCGCGGGCGCGTCGTCTGGCAGCAGGCGGTACATGCCGAGGTAGAAGCGGCGCACGTAGGCGGGGACCAGTCGCAGATCGGCCATCATGCCGCTGGCCATGCCCGCGTACATCTCCCAGTCGTTGCGGTCTACCAGCATGCCCGCCCAGCGCTGCGCCGGGATGCCGTGGATGTAGCCATAGGCCAGGCTGGCCATGCGTTTGTAACGGCGGTCGCGCTCCTGCGAAAGGGCGATGGTTGCGGCGATCAGCTCATCCTCCTGGCCGATGCGGCGGTCGTGCCACCAGGCGTGGGCCAGCTCGTGAATCGCGGCCTCATATTGCGCGGTGTTCAGGTGAACCTTGCGTTCGTCGGGACTCCAGTAGCCGCCGCCGCTGACGCTCTCCAGGTCGGCCACCTCGAAGTCGATCTCCGCGCGCAGCCACTCCTTCGCCGCCACGGTATAGGGGAAGCGCTCCAGCGTCTCATCGCGAAAGGCCGCGACGGCGGGATTGGTGAACGCCGAGATAGCGCTATGCTCGCGTGGCATGTTGTAGCCTCCTTCGCTCGCCCTCCACCTGCTCTTGCTATGCGGGAGGGCCAGATAGATCGGCTGCCCAGGCGGTATCGTTAGCGCCAAAACTCCAGACCACCCGCCCAAGCGCGTTGATGCCGAAATCGCCACCGCCCAGTGGCCCAAGATCGACCCACTGCGACGAGGCCAGCGCCAGCCGCAAAAGATGTCCAGGCTTAGGGACCAGCATCGACGATATCCCAGGCGTAGTGTTAACAGCCGTCGTTTCACACCAGGCGAGGAGGGCGCCGACATTCGTCAGCGTGCTCGGAACACAAGCCCAGCCGCTATTTGCGGCCTGAAGAGGAGCGCCCGACGCAGTTGTCGGGAACGGGCGGTCGCGCCAGGTCGCGCCGTCATTCGTTGTGCAGCGCAAGAGTCCTGTTCGCTGGGGAGAAGCCGCGTTGAGCGTGCCGGCGCATATCATCCAGGTGTGCTGTGTGGGCAGCCAGGTGATCGGCATCGGCACGTTCTGGAGTTCGCGCGCGGTAAAGGTCGATAGGTGGATTGGCGTCCACGATCCAGTCGAAAAGTTGAGATGTTCTAGCGGCAGCCCATCCGCGATGACAATCAATCCGTCTGCGCCGGGGCCGCCATAGAGGCGGTTGACTGTTCCGCTCATTGCGGCTCCAGTCACGGAGGCGGCGGGCAATGGAACTGTCCGCCACGTCTCGAGGCTGTTTGCGCTCACGATAACATGGGGCTTAAACACCGCAACCGACGTATCATCTACCAGCGCATAGAGCGAAGACCCTGACGTGGCCAGCGCCTCCACCTGCATCCTGCCCGGCACGGGGCGCCAGGTCACGCCGCCATCCTGGGAGAGGTAACTCAGATCGTATCCGGCTGGAATCTTCGGATCAGGTGGACGAGGCAGATAGGCAAAATCCGCCGCTAACACCTGGGGATTCGCCTGGTCAGTGTAGAGACGACAATAGATCGGCGGGGTGGCGTTTGCCTCGTGAGAGGCCGCTATCGCGCCGGCCCGGCGCCAGTGCGCGCCCGCATCAGTCGAGGCCCAGATGAGATAGGTGTAGGGGTCGGCGGGCTCGCAATCCCACGCATCGGCGCCATCTACCGGCGACACCGCCAATGATGTGAGCTTCGAGGCTCCCGGCGGTGGATTGACCTGGCGCCACTGCGCTGGCGCTCCCACTCGCATGGGAGCGACCGTCGGCCCGGCGGCAGGAGATTGTCCGCCGCAGCCAGCCACGAGCGGCGCCAGCGCGAGACACACCCCGATCAGCAGGCTGCGCGCGCTTCGTCCCACCACTCGATATAATCTGTCGCCTTCCATCCTGCGCCCTCGATTTCACCACTCTCCGCGTCTGCGCGCCTGATAACGGGGGATACGCCCAACCAGTCTGCGCTATGGTAGCACACCCTGTGCGCGATTGATTGTGTCACGCGCAACTCTGGCGCGGCGCTTGCGCTCAGGTGGGCGGGTATGGTCGCGCGGAGAGCGGCAGGGCGCCGCGACCGGGCGCGCGACCGAGGGGAATGGAGGCCATCGATGGCAAAGCAGGGCATGCACAAGCACGACGCGCGCGATCCACGCATCTCACGCGGCCACAACAAGCCGAAGAAGAGCACAAACATTACGACCGGGCCAAGCAAGAAGCGCTCGACCTATCGTAAGCAGGCGCTCGCCCACGAAGATACGGCGAAGCAGGCGCAGGACCAGCAGAATGAGTGGGCCGACGACACGCGCTACGAGGACGCCGGCCGCCACAAGCCGCGCCTCACGAAGCGCGACCTCGTTGGCGACCAGCGCACCGGCAGCGACTCCAATGAGGACAGCGGGACACGCGGGCATTAGCGGAGTGTGAGCCGGGAATCACCACCGTCGGCTCAGCGTGGAGGTCACGCGGGTGGCTGGCTGTATTCCTCGTCGGTGACGTGGGCGCCCCAGGTTGCGCTGGTCCCTGCGTCGTCCACCTCCAACATCGCGAGGTGGGTCATGAAGCGGTCGGCGGTGGCGCCGTGCCAGTGCTCCTCGCCCGGATCGAAGAACACCCGGTCGCCGGGGTGAATGACCTCGACTGGCCCGCCGCGCCGCTGGCAGAGGCCGACGCCCTCGATGACGTAGATCGTCTGGCCGTTGGGGTGGGTGTGCCAGGCTGTTCGCGCGCCCGGCGTGAAGTGGACGTTGCTCGCGCTCAGCCGCGAGCCGGGCGACGGCGCCGCCACCGCATCGATGAAGACCGCGCCCGTGAACCATTCGCTCGGTCCGGGGTTGGTCGCGATGGCGTTCCTGGTGATCCGCATGTCATCCTCCGTAGTGGTGTAGGGCGCTTCCTGTCATGCGCGGCGCGAGCCGCCTTCCGGACACAGGGATTGTACCCGCTTGCGAGGCCTGCTGGCAGCGTATACAATCGTGGGTGGCGGCTGGGGCGCGGCGCAGCGGCGGCGCCCGGCCACGCGAAGACGCTGACAGTGCCGGAAAGGGGGCCAGGGACGCGCGACCAGACGACGGACGGCGGGACGCGCGGCTCTGAACGATAGCTTATGGCGGACGAACGCAGGATACGGGTGCTGGTGGCCAAGCCTGGCCTCGACGGCCACGACCGGGGCGCGAAGGTGATCGCGCGGGCGCTGCGCGATGGCGGGATGGAGGTCATCTACACCGGCATTCGCCAGACGCCGCAGATGATCGTCGAGGCGGCCATTCAGGAGGATGTGGACGCCATCCTGATGAGCATCCTCTCTGGCGCGCACATGGCCATCTTCCCCAAGGTGATGGATCTGCTGCGCGAGAATGGCGTGAACGATGTGCTGGTGATGGCGGGCGGCATCCTGCCCGATGAAGACATCCCGGCCATCGAGGCGATGGGCGTGAAGGGCAACTTCGGCCCCGGCACGCCGCTCGCCGCCATCATCGAGTATGTGCGCGCCAACGTGAACCCGGAGCGCATGGGCCACGCGCTTCCGGCGCTGGGCGCCGCCGAGGCGGGAAGCGACACGCCCGCATGACCACCCCCGACAATGTGTCTCCCGCGCGGGCCGATCTGGTGGAGCGGCTGCTCGCGGGCGACCGCCGCGCCCTCGCGCGGATGGTTACGCTGATCGAGAACCGCGACCCGCAGGCCCGCCAGATGCTCGCGCGGCTGCACGCCCACGGCGGGCATGCCCACATCGTCGGCTTCACTGGCTCGCCCGGCGCGGGCAAGAGTACGCTGGTGACGCAGCTTGCGCGGGAGCTGCGGCGGCGCGGGCAGCGGGTCGGCGTGATCGCGGTGGACCCCAGCAGCCCCTTCACCGGCGGCGCCATCCTCGGCGACCGCATCCGCATGCAGGAGCTGGCGGGCGACCCCAACGTCTTCATCCGCAGCATGGCCAGCCGTGGCTCGGTGGGCGGGCTGGCGGCGGCTACCCGCGACGCCACTCGCGCGCTCGACGCCGCCGGATTCGACACCATCATCATCGAGACGGTGGGCGCAGGGCAGGCGGAGGTCGAGATCGTGCGGGCGGCGCAATCGGTGGTGGTGGTGGTGGCGCCGGGCATGGGCGACGACATCCAGGCGATCAAGGCGGGCATTCTGGAGATCGCCGACATCTTCGTGGTGAGCAAGGCCGACCGCCCCGGCGCCGATCAGACCGCCGCCGAGTTGCGCATGCTGCTGAGCCTGGACGAGCATCGCAAGGAGCGCGCCTGGCGCCCGCCGATCATCAAGACGGTGGGCATGACGGGCGCGGGCGCGGCGGAGCTGGCGGACAAGCTGGCCGCGCACCTGGCCGCGCTGCGCGCGACGGGTCAGCTCGCCGAGCGCGACGGCCGCCAGGCGCAGAGCGAGATGCTGGCGCTGCTGCATCAGGCGCTGATCGAGCGCATCAGCGCGAGCATTGGCGATGAGGAGTGGCGGCGGCTGGTGGCGCGGGTGGTCGAGCGCGAGAGCGACCCCTACACCGTCGCCGACGAGCTAGCCCACCGCATCGGCCTGACGCCGGAGGCCGCGCGCGACGGGGCGACGCCTCCGCGCTCATGACCGCGCCGCGCCGCCCGCGATCTCTCTGCTGACCGGCTCCATGCCGAGGTAGCGGCTGAGCGCCTGCGAGCGCCAGACCCAGCGCACGAGGAAGAGCCATACCGCGCTGGCCCCCACGATCAGCGCGTACTCGCGCGGCTGGAGCGCGGAGAGCGAGAAGAGGTCGCGCAGGGGCGGAATCAGCGAGATGAGAGCGAACGCCGCCAGCAGCCCCAGCGCCAGCCAGGTGGGGCGCCAGTCGCCACCGAGCTTGCTGGCTCCCACCCACCATTCCGTCGGCGGCTCGACAAAGATCACCAGCAGCAGCCCGCTGAAGACGATGAAGGTGGTCAGGGCGGTTTGCGCCGCCAGCAGCCCCAGCGTGTCATCTCCCACGCTGGCGGAGGCGATGGTCGCCGGGGCTACGCGCAGGGCATAGACGCCCATGAAGAGGCCCAGCCCCAGGATCGCCGTCAGCAGCGCGGGCGGCAGGATGAAGTGGAGCAGCCGCCGCACCAGCCGACCGGGCGGGATCGCGCCGGGCCGCGCCCAGAACGCCAGCAGGATGGTTGGGACGCCCACCGAGAAGAGCGTCACCAGCGACCCCTGGCGCAGCTCCAGCGGGAAGACGCCGACGATCAGTCCGGACATGATGACCAGCCCCACCGTACTGATGCGCGCCAGGAAGAGGCGCAGGATGTCCTGCATGCCGTTGAGGATGCGTTGCCCCTCCAGCGCGGCGGGGGCCAGCACGGCGAACGAATCCTGCATCAGCACGAGGTCGGCGACTCCGCGCGTCGCCTGGCTGCCGCTGCGCATGGCGATGCCCAGGTCGGCCTGCTTGAGCGAGAGGACATCGTTGACGCCATCGCCGATCATCGCGACGTAGTGGCCGCGCTGGCGCAGCGCGCGGATGATGCGCTCCTTCTGGTGCGGCGTGATGCGCCCGAAGATGGTCGCCGACTCCGCCGTCATGCCCAGCGCCTCGTCGCTCAGCTTCTCCAGGTCGGCGCCCTCCACTAGCAGCGCATCAGCGGGCAGACCCGCCTGCCGCGCCAGCGCCGCCACCGTCCCGGCGTTATCGCCAGAGATGATCTTGGGGCTGACCCCTGCCTGAACGAAGGCCGACAGCGCCTCACGCGCCTCTGGCCGTAGCTCGTCGCTCAGGCTCACCAGCCCCAGCGGTTGCAGTCCCGTGGGCAGGGTGGAGGCGTCGCCGAGATCTTCCAGCGGCTGTGGCTCCGGCGATTGGGCCAGCAGCAGCACGCGCAGGCCGCGCTGGGTGAGCGGTTCCGCGACCGCCGCGATGCTCCGCCAGGCCGCCGAGGCGCGGTCGCCGCCAGCCGCCAGATACGGCAGCAGCGTCTCCGGCGCGCCCAGCGCCAGCACGCCGCGCGGCTCGCCCGCCGCGAAGGCCAACGCGCTCCACTTACGCGCCGAGGAGAACGGTATCGCGCCCGCGACGGCGTGCGGCTCGGTGGGCCAGCGCGCGGCGATGGCCTCGCTGGTGCGGTTGCCGCCGCTCACACTGGCGGCGAAGGCGCCAAGCGCCGCCTCCAGTTCCGCCTGTGTCGTCCCTGCCAGCGGATGCGCGTCCGCGACGGCGAGCTGGTTGGTGGTCAGCGTGCCGGTCTTGTCGAAGCAGAGGACATCGACATGGCTGAGCGACTCGATGGCGTTAGACTGCTGGACGAGCGCGCCATAGCGCAGGATGCGGACGGCGCCGAGCGCGTAGGCCACGGCAATCGAGAGGAAGAGGCCGTTTGGCACCAGCCCCGCGACGATGGTGGAGTTCTCGACACTATCGGCCAGATTGATGTCGCGCGCAATCGAGGTTATGACCAGCAGGAACTCCATGTAGATCACGATCAGCAGCGCAATTCGCACCACGAGGTGAATCTCGCGCTGGAGCGGGGTCAGCGTGCGCCGGAAGGCCCGCGCGCTGGTGGTCATCTGGTTCATGAAGCTTTGCGCGCCGACCCGCTCGGCGAGGTAGTAGCCCTCGCCTGTCACGCAGTAGCTGCCGGAATAGAGCGTGTCGCCGCGCTGCTTGGGGATGGGGTCAGCCTCGCCCGTCAGCAGCGACTCGTCCACGGTCAGCGGATGCTCGCTGAGCAGGCGGCCATCCACCACGATCTGGTCGCCTGGCTCGATCTTCAGCGTGTCGCCCAGCGCGAGCTCGTCGGGGGAGAGCGTGCGCTCCTCGCCATCGCGCAGCACGGTCGCGGTGGGGCGGGCGAGCAGCGCAATGCGGTCCAGCGTGCGCTTGGCGCGAATCTCCTGCACGAGGCTGACGACGATGTTGAGCGAGATGACGCCGGTAGAGATGAGCGCATCGAGGAAGCGTCCCAGCAGCGCCAGCGAGATGCCCAGGCCGAAGAGCGCGAGGTTGATGAAGGTGAAGACGTTCTCGACGATGATCTGACGATAGGAGCGCGAAGTCGGCGCGCTGGCCGTGTTGCCCTCGCCGCGCGCCCGCCGCGCCTGCGCCTCCGCCGTAGTCAGGCCGCGCAGGGCGTCAGGCGCCGCCGGAGTGATGATGGCGCGCTCGTCGGTGGCTCCCATGCCTGGCCCTCACGTTCTCTTGCGGCGGCGCTCACACCTCGCGTGATCCGCGCCAGCCCTACCACTTTGCCGCGTCCAGCTATGCGCATGAACGGTACCACAGCGCGCGGCGGCGTCCGCATCGCATGACATAATGCCGATAGTTGCGCCCTAACGTGGGCGCCGTTCGTACATGCGATACGCGCTCTCGCGGCCAGACTCAGACGCGCCGCCGCGCCTGAACGATCAGCGCGAGCGCGAGCGCCACGCAGCCGATGCCGACACCTGGCACGAACCCGTGGTAGAACAGCGGCGGACGCAGGATCGGATCGATTATCAGGGTCGCGACGATCAGCGCGAACCCCACGAGATAGAGCGTCGTCGCCAGGCGGCGAACGGGCAGGCGCCCGCGCCAGGCGACGACCAGCGCCGGAGCCGTCAGCGCGAGGCCCGCGAGCGTCAGCGCGACGAACTGCGCGTGCGTGGACACTGGCTCACCCCCAGTCGTTCAGGAACGACCATTCACGCGCGCGTTCCGGCGCTCCGGCCACACCCGAAATACGACCCATTCAGCCCGCCTGGCCCGCGCCAGGAAAGGACAGCTAGCGATGTCTGCGCCTCGCGCCAATACGTTGATCGCAAGTCCCGCTCTCCGGCGAGTGAGAGCGGCGCTCCGCTCGCCCGTGATCTTCAATAGCATGCTGCTTGCCGCGCTGCTCATTACCTTCCTCGTCGCCTCGATGCAGGTCCGGGCGTATGCGGGTGGCGTGGCGCGCGACTCGTTCACGCTGCGGGGGAGCATCCCCACACCGGTGCTGCGCTACACCCCGCCGGAGAGCGCGCGGCTGCCCGTTGTCGCGGTCGTCGCCCACGGCTACGCGGCCAGTAAGGAGATCATGTCGGCCTTCGCGGTGGATCTGGCGAAGCAGGGCGTCACCGTCTACACCTTCGATTTTCCCGGCCACGGCGCCTCGACCGCCTACTACGGCGGGCTGACCCATGACCATGTGGTCGATCAACTCGTCAGCGCGCTTGGCGAGGTGGTGGACTACGCGACCGCCCATGCGCCGCCGCATGCGAAGGTCGTGCTGCTGGGCTACTCACTCGGCACCATCGCGGTAGGCGAGTATGCCCTGCGCCATCCTGAGATGAGCAATCTGAGCGCGACGGTGCTGGTGGCGGGCATCCTGAAGGACAAGCCGACGCCGACGACGCCGCGCAACCTGCTCGTTCTCTCCGGCCAGTTCGACCTGCCCGGCATCAACGACATCGCCCGCGACGCTATCGCGGCGGCCTGCGCCACGCCCGCCCGCATGATCCACGGCACGACGTACCAGTGCGCGACCAGCGCCACCGACGCGCGCAGGCAGGTCATCCTGCCAGGGCTGGATCACATCTCGATTGTGACCGCCGCCTCGACCCACGCCGCCGTCATTCAGTGGCTTGGCGCGACGGTGGACCCGCACATTGGTAAAACGCCCGTCAACGCCGATACCCGCCTGCACTGGATGCTGCTGGGCTTTGTCGCCGCGCTGCTGGCGGTGGCGCCGCTGGTCCGGCTGCTGAGCCTCGCCCTCCGGCTGCGTCCCGCGCGGGACGACGCCACGCTCCCCAGCGCCGATAGTGATGGAGCGGATGGCAGGCGCGCAGGTGGGCTGCCGGGCTGGCTGGGCTTCGGCGCGCTGGCTGGCGCGCTGGGGCTGGCGCTGCTGGCGCTGCTGGCGGCGCTGCCCACAAGCTTCTGGGGGCCAGACCCGTTCCCCTTCACCTTCCTACATCAGCAGGTCTCGGCGGATGTCGCGATCTTCTTCCTTTTCGCGGGCGCGCTGCTGGCGGCGGCGCTGTGGGGCGCGCCCCGGCTCCGCGCATGGATCGCGCTGCCCTCCTGGCGCGAGACGGGCTGGCAGGTGGCGATTGCGGCAGTAGTGACGGTGTTCCTGACGCTGACGCTGGGCGGCCTCTCCACCTTCGCCTGGGAGAGCCTGGCGCTGGAGCCGCAACGGCTCTGGCGCGGCGCCGTCTACGCGCTGATGCTCTGGCCGTTCTTCTTCGGCCTGCGCTCGCTGCTGCGCGCGATGGCGCCACGCTTGCGCTATCCCTGGCTGGCGGACCTCGGCGCGAGCGCGCTGATCATCGCCGCGCTGGTCGGCGCCATTGTGATGAACTTCGGCAGGCTCTCCTATCTGGGCATCCTGCTGCCGATTGTCATCATCCTGCTGCTACTCTTCGCGGCGTTCTCGGCCTTCGCGCGGCGGATGCTCTGGCATCCGGTGGCGCTGGTCGCCACGCTGGAGGCGTTCCTGCTGGCGTGGGTGCTCTCGGCGACGTTGCCACTGGTCGCCTGAGCGCCCGCAAACCGTGACTGGACTGAGAGCGCGTCCCATGCCGTTGTGCGCGGTATGAGACGCGCTAGCTACATATTTCTAGCAGGCTAAAGGAAGCGTGGCGCATCGGACGGCGATGAGCGCGCGAGCGGACGAGTCGGATTGGTGGGAGACACTATGGGCGCCGCGACTGCCACGCCGCGCGCGGGAGAGTCGCGCGGCGGCCGCCACACCACGCGGCGGCACGAGCTTGACTGGCTGCGGACGGCTGCGGTGTTCGGGCTGATTCCCTTCCACGTGGCCATCATCTTCACCACCAGCTCGCTCGATTACGTGAAGAACGCGCAGACCAGCGCAGTCATGGATCTGCTGACCTCGTTCGTCTCGATCTGGGGCATCTCGCTGATCTTCCTGGTCGCCGGGGCGGCGGCGCGGTTCGCGCTGGCTTCGCGCAGCGTCGGCCAATACCTGAATGAGCGTGTGCTGCGGCTGCTCGTGCCGTTCACCTTCGGCATGCTGCTGATTGTGCCGGCGCAGATCTACATCGGACGGCTCTCGTCGCCCACACCGCCCAGCTTCATCGCGTTCTATGGCGACTTCCTGGGGACGCTGCTTGGCGTCTTCACGCTCCACTTCCCGCCCGGCCCGGAGTGGATCGGCCACCTCTGGTTCATCCCGCCGCTGATGCTCTTCGCCGCGCTGGCGCTGCCTTTCGCCTGGCTGCTGCGCAAACCTGCGGCCGCGCGGGTGGTGGACTGGCTGGCGCGCGGATGGCGGGGCTACGCGGCGCTGGCGCTGCTCGGTCTGCCGCTCGCGCTCGTGCAGTACATCGCATCCATGAGTGGGACGTGGTTCACCACCACCGAGACCCGCTTCGTCGGCAACGCGATTGGCGTTCTCGCGTATCTGCTCTTCTTCCTGTACGGCTATCTGCTCTACCTGGATGAGCGGCTGATCGGGAGCCTGCGGCGCGACGCCGGGCTGACGCTGGCGCTGGGCGCTGGCGCGTGGCTTGCGCTGGAATACGGCTTGCCGGGCTGGCAGGGCCTGAACGCCAGTCCGCATCTGGCGAAGGCTGCCGCGGCGCTGGCGCTGGGCTACTGCGCGTGGTGGTGGGTCGCGGGCATCCTCGGTATGGCCGCTCGCTATCTCCACTTCACCACGCCGACCGTCGAGTATCTGTCGCGGGCCGCGTATCCGGTCTACATCATCCATATGCCGATCCTTTCGCTGATCGCGTTCTGGGTGGTGCGGCTGGATATGCCTATTGCGCCGAAGTTCCTGCTGATCGTCGTCGCCAGTCTGGCGGCGTCGCTGGCGGTCTATGACCTGCTCATCCGGCGGGTGGGCGTGCTGCGGCTGCTCTTCGGGCTGAACGCGGGCGGGTCGCCGCCGGGAACGCCGCGCACGCGCCTGCCAGGGATGGGCGCACGGCCCACGCAACGCCGACGGGCCGCCGACGTCCGGAGCATCTGGAACCGCCGGGCGGCGCAGGCGCGGTCATAAACCCGACGCCATCTTTGCGAGGAGGACACGACATGCGGACTGAGAGCGCAGGGCGAAATGCCAGCGGAGCCAGCGCGCCCACCGGGGCGGCTGCTTCGGGCGCGCCTGTGAATCTGGATGCGTTCGTCCAGCGGCGATTGCCTGTCCTGCCGCCCGGCGGAGAGGAACACGTCGTCGCGATGTTCCGCGAGCGCTCGGTGCGCTTCGGTCCCGCCCCGCGCTGGCAAGCCAGGCGTGATGGCGTGTGGCGCGGCATGACATGGAGCGAGAACCAGGCGCTCGTCAACGAACTGATCGCCGGACTGGGGGCGCTGGGCGCGCACGCCGGAACGCGCGTCGGCATCCTCAGCGAGACACGCTGGGAGTGGCTGGCTGCCGACTGGGCGATTCTGGGCCTGGGCGCGGTCACGGTCCCCATCTACCCCTCGCTGACCGCCAGCGTTGTCGAGTTCATCCTCAACGACGCCAACATCGAATACCTCTTCGTCGAGAACGCGGAGCAGTATGAGAAGCTCGCGCAGGTCACGGCGCCCGCCCTGAAGGCGATCATTACGCTGGAGCCGGTGGAGGGGCGCGAACCACCGCCGCAGGTCAGGGTGATGAGCTTCGAGGCGCTGCGAAGCCTGAGCGGAGCGACGCCGGAGCAGGCCGAGGCGCTGGCGCGGGACGCCGCCGAGCGGATTCGCTCCGGGGACATCGCCAGCGTCATCTACACCTCCGGCACGACCGGGCGGCCCAAGGGCGTCATCCACACCCACGCCGCGCTGATGGCGCAGGTGCGCTGTACGGGCGCCGCGCTGACGACCTTCCAGCCGGGGATGAGACATCTACTCTGGCTGCCGCTGGCGCATGTGCTGGGGCGCGAGGAGCACCTGCTGACGGTTGATCGCGGCGGCGTGACGATGCTCGCCGGGTCCATCGACACGCTGGCCCAGGACATCCGCGAGGCGCGGCCCAACATCATCGTCGGCGTGCCGCGCATCTATGAGAAGGCCTACGCCGCCATCGAGGCGCGCGTGAAGGGCGCGGGTCAGACGCAGGCGCGCATCTTCGCCTGGGCCAAAGCGGTCGGGCTGGCCGTTGTGGAGGCGCGCGAGCGAGGCGTCGCGCCATCCGTCTGGCTGCGCCTGCGCTACGCGCTTGCAGATCGCCTGGTGTTCCGCCAGGTGCGCGAGGCGTTTGGCGGCCAGGTCGATTTCTCGATTACTGGCGGCGCGCCTATCGCCGCCGATCTGCTGCGCTTCTTCCACGCGGCGGGCATCATGATTCTGGAGGGCTGGGGGCTGACGGAAACGATGGGGGCCGTCACGGTCAACCGCCTGGATCGCTACCGGTTGGGCAGCGTCGGCCCGCCCACCGCCGAGCATGCGGTTCGCATCGCGGAGGATGGCGAAGTCCTGATCCACGGGCCATGCGTCTTCGCTGGCTACCTGAACCTTCCGGCGGAAGACGCCGCCGCGCTGGACAGCGACCGCTGGCTGCATTCGGGCGACCTCGGCAGGGTGGACGCCGACGGCTTCGTCTTCATCACAGGGCGCAAGAAAGAGCTGATCGTCACGGCGGGCGGCAAGAAGGTCGGGCCTGACCCCATCGAAGCGCGGCTGAAGGACATCGAGGGGGTGTCGGAGGCCTTTGTCTACGGCGACCGCAAGCCCTATCTGGTCGCCCTGCTCACCCTCGATCCTACGGGCGCGCTGGCGTGGGCCAGGCGACGTGGGCTGAGCGCGGCCAGCGCCGAGGCCGTGGCAGCGTCGCCGGAGTTCGCGCGCCATCTGGATGAAGCGGTCGCGCGCGTCAACAGCCAGCTTGCGCGCTATGAGACGATCAAGCGCTACGCTGTCGCGCCGGAGGACTTCACCATTGAGAACGGCCTGCTGACGCCGACCCAGAA
>DASVWQ010000048.1:0-21265 GCA_036393135.1 Ktedonobacterales bacterium | reverse complement strand
CTCCGGCGGCTCATCGCCATCAAGCGGCAGGCGCGCCAGGGTCATTGCGCCGGGCGTCGCGCATGGGCTGGGGTTGTGCAGCAGCCAGGCGCCATCCGCACCGGCGCGCGCCACGAGATCATGCTCGGCCTCGGCGATGAATGTCTCCAGCCTGTCCGCCAGCGCCGTCAGTGTGGCGCGGGCGTCGGTGTAGACCGGGCCGATGGAGGAACCGGGCAGGATGTCGTGAAACTCGTGGGGGAGGAGCGTCCGCCAGGCGTCATCCAGCATGGGGCGGGCGTCGGGCGTCTCGCCAGGCGCGGCGGCCCAGCGGGTGGCGTCCAGTGTCTCAGCCAGCAGTAGCAGCCCCTCGATCTGTCGATGCAGACGCTTGAGCCAGGCCTGAGTGGTGTAGACTCCGCGATGAAACTCCAGATAAAGTTCGCCGTCCCAGGTCGCCAGGTCCGGGTGCGGCCAGACACGCTCACGCAGCGCGTGGAAGTAGTGATCGGCTCGCCCCAGTTGGACCTCCGGCAGCCCCGGCAGTTCGCGCAGCGCCCGATAGCTCTCGATACTCTGGCGTGTGGGGCCAGCGCCGCCGTCTCCATGGCCGTAGATCAGCAGCAAGTCGTGGTTGACGGCCTTCTCGCGATAGCGCTCCCAGAGCATTCGCGCTGAGAGGACATCCAGCGTCGCGTTGTAGGTGTCGCTGTCGAAGGCAGGATTGATCGGCAGCGCGGGCGTCGTGACAAAGTGCGCAAGTGTCTCGCTGCCATCCAGCCCACGCCAGCGGAATGTGTCGTGGGGGATGCGGTTGGTGTCGCTCCAGCTCATCTTAGTCGTCATGAAGACGCGCAGGCCAGAACGCAGCATGATCTGGGGCAGCGCCCAGGTGTAGCCGAAGGTGTCTGGCAGCCAGAGCGCGTCGTACTCCGCGCCAAACGTCTCGCGCAGGTAGCGCTGGCCGTACATGATCTGCCGGACAAGCGATTCGCCAGAGACGATGTTGGTGTCGGACTCCACCCACATCGCGCCGCCCACCTCGAATCGCCCCTCAGCGACACGCGCCCGGGTCCGCGTGAAGATGTCGGGATAGTCGCGCTCCAGCCAGGCGAAGACCTGTGGTGTGGTGTGGAGGAAGTGGTATTCGGGATAGTGGCTCATCAGCGCGGTGGCGATGCTGAACGTGCGGGCGGCCTTTTCGCGGGTATGGCGTGTCTGCCAGAGCCACGCGACATCGAGGTGCCCATGTCCGATGGCGGTGATAGTTGGGCGCTCGCGGGGTGGGTAGGCGGCCCGCAGCTCCGCCAGTCGCGCGCGGAGGCTTTGCAGCGCCGCCCCGGCGTTGATTGGCTCGCGTAGGTCCAGTTCGTCGTAGCCTGAATCTAGCGCCTGAGCGAGCGGGTAAAGCAGTGGGTCGCTGGCGTCGAGCGCGTCCAACAGGTCGCAGCCCGCGCTCAGCAGGTGATAGAGCGCCTCGGCGTCGCAGTCGAGCAGCGCCAACTCAGCATACTCGAAGGTGTGCTGGCGGCGGGTCATGCCGCTCCACGCGCGCACGTCGAACGCGATGGCAGAGGAGGCGCGCAGTGTGTCCGGCAGCAGAACATCCTCGTGATGCTGGTTGATGCCCTGCAAAAGCTGCTCGTTGGCATAGAGCAGGCCCTCCGGCCAGCCAAAATCCGGACTGGCGCCGAGCAGGATGCGCAGGACCAGCGTGGTGGCCGCGTCGCTGGCGGCGTCCCACACAAGGTGCGGAGCGCCTTCGCCGTGGAACCAGGCGTTCTCGTCGTAACCGCCCCAGCGGTCGCCGCGTGCGATAGGACGCCATGCCGGCTCTTCGCTGCCCGGAATCGGCGACTCCTCTGGTGAGAGCGCTGTTCCCAGCGGCAGCATCCGCAGATCGCGCAGCGGCCAGCGCTCGCGGTAGCGCATCCGTGCGAGGTCAGTGAGACCCCGACGGATGCGCGCAGTCGATCGTGTCATGGTTGGCGCTCCGGGCGGGCGCGGCTACTCACCGGGCATGACCGGCAGCGCGATGTACGACGGATGATCGCTGTCATGCAGGATGGTCTGGTGAGCGGTCCGCGCCTCTGTGGTGGTCGCGCTCGACTGGCCAGTATTCAGGTTGCGTTCCCAGCGCGGGAAGCTGCTGCTGGCGACATCCAGGCGGATGCGATGCCCCGGCAGGAAGAGATTGCCCGTCGCCCACAGATCAATTGTGACGGGGTACGAGCGGCCAGGCTCCAACGGCGCGGAAGGCGACAGACCACCTTCGCGGTACATCATCCGCGCGATACCATCGGTCAGCGGGATCGCGCGTCCGTCAGGGTAGACATCGACCAGCCGCGCTACGAAATCAGTATCGGGGGCGTCAGTGGCGACATGCAACGTCACACTAACCGGGCCTGTCACCTCCAGTGGGCGCTCCAGTGGCGCCGAGGTGAAGACCAGCGTATCGTCGCGTTGTTCGATGGGGCCCTGGTCAATCGGGCCAGCGCGGTAGACGCCGTGCATCAGCGTCGGGCCGCCAACCGTCGGCGTCGGAGCGAGCGGGTCGTAGGTGTAGTGGTCGGCTGGCTCCGTGCCCGGCTGCTCCTGGCTCAGGGCGCCATCGCCACCGACGCTGTTGGCGTGGCCACCACTGTGCAGAAACCAGCGCTGCTCGGTCGCGGCGGTGGGTGGCCAGGTCTCGCTCGACCGCCAGATGTTGGCGCCCATCAGGAAGTATTTCACTGGCGGCTGGTTGTCGGCGGGCGAGGGAATGTCCTTGAGCCAGCGGTCGAAGAACTGGAGTTGGAGGCTCATCAGGTCAATCTGATAGTCGAGCAGGGCGCCGGACGAAGCCATGCCAAAGTAGATATCACCTATTGTCGGGCTGAAGACGCCGTGTGTCCAGGGGCCGATGATGAGGCGCTGGCCGGGACGTCCACGCCGCCGCATCTCATCGAAGTTGCGAATGGTGCCTTTGAGGAAGATGTCGTACCAGCCGCCGATGTGGAGCATGGGCAGGCTGATGTTGTCATAGTCCTGGGGGCCGTGCGGCAGGTCGCCGAAGTCACTGGTATCGCGGGCGTGGATGACATCCACCAGCGGCGCCTGGAGGTCGAGCGTGTGGAGCGGCGGGAACTGGTCGAGTGGCAACGAGGTGTAGCCTTGTGGCAGCGTGTCGTACATGTTGACGGCACTATAGACTGCCTTGCCTAGCGCCTGCGGGTCGCCCGCGTAGCGCCGAAACATCTGGCCGAGCGACTGCTGCAGGAGCCAGCTCGCCTGTACGCCCCACTCCAACACGCCGTTGCGAATCGCCGTCTCTTCCGCGTCGGCCCAGGTGACGGTCGGGATCATCGCACGCAAGGCTGGTGATTGTGTCGCCATCCACTGCGTCTGGCCAAAGTACGACGCGCCAAACATACCTACCTGGCCGTTGGAGCCGGGCAGTCGCGCGGCCCATGCCACGCTGTCCTCGCCATCTTCGCGCTCGTGCTTGAAGGGGTACCAGGCGCCCTCTGAGGAGAATGTGCCGCGCACGTCCTGGATGACGACGATGTAGCCACGGCGGGCCGCCTGCGCGGGATCGAGCAGCGCTGAGCCTAGCGGTAAGTCCTTGCCATAGGGTAGCCGGGTCAGCAGGACGGGCCAAGTCGCGTCGCCGCCGCTGTCCGGGCGGTAGATGTTGGCGCGCAGGACCACGCCATCGCGCAATGTCGCGGGTACATCGTACTCGACCTTCACTCCAGCAAATGGCCTGGGCTGCATAGGACCCTCCTCGCTGAGCGGCATGACAGCGTTCACCCGATGTTGCGGCGCGAAACGCCATGAAACGCAAAAGGGGTGACTCACCAGCGAGTCACCCCCACGCGAGTAGCGCGCCTGTCCCTGCTAGAGAGACTGCGCGAACTTCGCGAAGAACTGGTTGAGCTGGTTCTGCGCCATCGGCTTGACCATGCCTTCCATCGCGCCGAGCGGTCCGCTAATGTTGGCCGTGGCGCTATAGGTCAGGGTCGAGCCAGAGCCGTTCGGCGCGATGTCTACCGTGCCACTCGCGTTGAGAATGCTGCGGCTCAGAGAAAACTTCATGTGGCTGGGGGCTGTATTCTCGTCCACCGAGACCGTGACCGTCTTCGGGCCGCTGATCGGGCCAAGATTTGGCAGATTCACAGTCGCGGTGACAGAGTTGGCGCCCCACTGCACATTCTGGAGGCCGGAAGCGTTTTGCACGACTGTCGCATTGTGGAGCGCGTCCCAGACGGCCTGTGGGCTTGCGGTGAAATTCTGACTACCACTCAGTTCCATTGGAGACGAATCTTCCCTTCCTGATCTTCGGCAGCCGCCCCGCGGGCCGCTGCTCAGTCGCATGCGTGGCAGAATGCCTGTCACCGCGGCCATTATACGGGCGCCGTCACGGGTGGCGCAAGGCCAGCGCTCGGCGCGCCAGTCCACGACCAACACGCCGCCGCTAGATAGATGGCGTGGCGCCGCCATCGATGATGATGTCCTCGCCAGTCAGGCTGGGGCAGAGATCCGAGACCGCCAGGAGGGTCATGTTGGCAATTTCGGTCATCGTGACGTGTCGTCCGGTCGGGATGCCGCGCGCGTCGCGCTGGAGCGCCTGGGTCACGTCGATCTTCTGCGCGGCGGCATGCATCTCAAGACTGCGCTTGAGGCGCTCGGTCAATGTCCAGCCAGGGCTGATCGAGTTGATGCGAACGTTGTGATGCGCCAGCTCGCGCGAGATGCCGCGCGTGAAGTTGACGAGGGCGGCGTTGGCCATCCCCACGGCAATAAAGTCAGCGCTGGGGGTGCGCGCCGCTGTGCCGACGATATTGACGATGCGTCCATCGCCGCGCTCGATCATGTGCGGCGCGACGGCGCGGACCATGCGTACAGTCCCCATCGCCTTGATCTGCCAGACATCCTGGAACTCCTGGTCGCTCATGGTGAAGAATGCGCCTTGCGTGGCGTGACCAGCACAGTTGACGAGGATGTCGATATGCCCCATCAGCTTCAGTGATTCGGCGGCGACCCGCTCAACCTCCGCCAACAAGCCGAGATCGGCGACGAAGGCGTGAACCGCCGCGCCTCCGCCACTGCCGATGTCGCGGGCGCTCTGTTCCAGATGTGCGCGTGTCTGCCCGACCAGCGTCACGATGACGCCCTCATTGTGCAGCGAGCGGGCAATCTCGCGGCCAATGCCCTGACTGGCGCCGGTGACAATCGCTGTCTTGCCGCGTAGCCCGTAGTCCATAGGCGTCTCGCCGTGTGTCCCGCTGACGCAGGGCGCCCGGCTGTCTCCTTTCGCTGGCGTCCATCCTCCGCCGCCGCAAGCGTCATCGCCCGACGGCGCGCAGAACGGCCCTCACGCGGGCCGCCACTTGCAGTATACCGGCGCGCGCGGGGCGTCGCAAGCGCTCCCACGCCGCCTGATTGCGCGCTAACCGAACATTCGTGCTACATATGTCTTGACAGAACCGCGAGGTACTGCTACACTGTGGAACGATAGTGCCACACATTCCGCGCGGCGCTGGTTTAATGCGGTGTCGCGATGATTGGCCAGCGGGCGGCTGAGGTAGCCCGGGGGAGCGCGCCACGATGGATAGCAGGGTGAGTGAGCCGCAACAAAAGATACTCAAATTCATCATTGAGTATAACCGTTTGGAGGGATGTTCACCAACCAATCGCGAGATTGGCGAAGCGGTCAGCATGAGTTCGACAGGTCATGTCGCTCATCATCTGGTCGCGCTCGAAAAGAAGGGCCTGATTACCCTCATCCACGGTAAGAGCCGCGGCATTCGGGTCAATGAGCGCTATCTGGGTGGCCTGCGTCTGGTGGGCGCCATCGCCGCTGGCGCGCCGCTCGACTACTTCCCCGACACCGAGCAGGAGTCGGTGGACCTCAACGCCAACATCGTCGGCCATACCTATGCGCTAGTCGTGCGTGGCAACTCGATGATCGAAGACCATATCACCAGTGGTGATCTGGTCGTGATCGATCCAGATGCGGTGGTCGACAACGGCGATATCGTCGTGGCGACCCGTGTGGACTCCGAGACAGATGGGAGCGCGGCGACACTCAAGCGCATCTATCGTGAGAATGGACAGGTGCGCCTCCAGCCCGCGAACTCCGAGATGTCGCCGATCATTGTGCCAGCCGTAACCTGGGACCGCGAATGGAAGGTGCAGGGCAAGGTGATCGCGGTTCATCGCCGCTGCTCCTGAATGCCGTTCGCCGCCCGATCTCTGTAGCCCGCCCGCGCCGCGCGATGCGACGAATGGGCGGGCTTCTTGCCGCTACGCGCGCGCTATGCTACGCTCACCACGGCGCCGAATCTGCGTATTCACTTGGGCTGTTGAGAGGCGCTCCCCGACCACTATCGCTCAGATGACGCGCGGTCGGCGGAACGATCCGCGTGATCCGCGTGAAAGGAACAGTTCGGTGGTAATCGGGTCCCTGGAGACCGCGCTCTTCGATCTCATCACTCACTGGTATGTCTCGACCGGCTATCTGGGTATCATCCTGGCGATGGCGATAGAGAGTTGCTGTATCCCGCTCCCCAGCGAGATCGTAATGCCTCTGGCGGGTTTCTTTGTCGTGACCAGCGCAGCCACCGCCACCGGGCGCCTCTCGCTGGTCGGCGTGGCGCTGGCAGGCGCGGTAGGCTGCCTGATCGGCTCGGCGGTCGCTTATGGCATCGGCGCGAGCGGCGGACGTCCTCTCCTCCTCAAGTATGGACGTTACATCCTCGTCTCGAAGGCTGACTCTGACCGGGCGGATCGGTGGTTCGAGAAGTATGGCGCGCCAGTCGCGTTCTTCTCGCGGCTGCTGCCAGTCGTCCGCACCTACATCTCGCTGCCCGCTGGCATTTCGCGGATGAGCTTCGGCAAGTTCATGCTCTACACGTTCCTCGGATCACTTCCCTGGTCATTTGCGCTCGCCTACATCGGCTATGCGTTTGGCCCCGCGCTTCAGGCGAAGTTGTCCGGACTGAGCAACGTCTTCCATGGCCTGGACATCATCATCATTCTCGTGCTAGCGGCGCTGGTGGCGCTCTATGTTCGTCGCCACCTGAAGCACGACCGTGAGGCGCGCGAAAAGCGGCCCACTGATCCGAGCGACCAGCCTACAATGAAGATGCGCGCCTGGTAGCGCTATCACCCGCTAGCTAGTCCCAGCAGGAAATCGCTTCTGCTGGGACCTTTTGCACTTCGCATGTCTGCAACTGGCTGTTCACAGCGGCGTCGCGGAGTTCCGCAATCATATGATCGAGCTGGGGTGAACGCGGGCGTCATCATCGCGCTGGGGCTGGCGCTGCGGCTGATTGGCCATTTCCTGGACGACGAGCCAACCCGCGCGCGGAGCTAGGCGTCCAGGCGCAATGGCTGCACTTCATACCAGTTGCGCCCTGCTTTCATCTCTACCTTGACCGGGACATCCAGCTTCAGCGCGCCCACCATGCACGAGCGGACGAGCGCGGCGACCTCCGCCAACTCCTCGTCGGGTGTCTCCAGCACCAGTTCGTCGTGCACCTGGAGGATCGAGCGGGCGCGCAGGTTGTGGTCGCGCAGCGCCTGGTCCAGATGGATCATGGCGATCTTGATCATATCGGCATTCGAGCCTTGAATCGGCATGTTGATCGCCTCGCGCTCCGCCGCTTGTCGCTGGACGACCTGGAGGCCTGCCATGTCGGGCAGGTAGCGTTTGCGTCCCAGCAAGGTCTGCACGTAGCCCTGTGTGCGCGCCTGGAAGAGCGTATCCTCGACATACTTGCGTACCAGTGGGAATGTTTTCTCGTAATTGCGGATGAACTCGGCGGCCTCGCTGTTGCTCATGCCGGTCACGCGCGCCAGGCCAAACGCCGACTGGCCGTAGAGCAGCGCAAAGTTGACCGTCTTGGCGAGGCGGCGCTGGTCGGGCGTCACCTCGGCCAGCGGGACCTTGAAAAGCTGCGCGGCGGTGGCGGAGTGGATGTCTTCGTCGTTGGCGAAGGCCGCCATCAGACTCGGCTCGTGGGTAATGTGCGCCAGGATGCGCAACTCGATCTGAGAGTAGTCGGCGGTGAGGAGCTGGCAGCCCGGATCAGCCAGGAAGGCGCGCCGGATGCGCCGCCCGACCTCTGTACGGACGGGGATATTCTGCAAATTCGGGTTCGATGAGCTGAGGCGGCCCGTGCTGGCGATGGTCTGGTTGAACGAGGTGTGGACGCGCGAGGTGACGGGATCCATCAACTCCAGCAGGCCATCCACATAGGTGGATTTCAGCTTGGCGAGCTGGCGGTATTCCAGCAGACTATCGACGGCGGCGTGCTTGCCGCGCAAGTTTTCCAGCGACTCGGCGTCCACGGAATAGCCAGTCTTTGTCTTGCGCAGAGCCGGGAGCTTCAATTCACCGAACAGCACCTCGCCGAGTTGCTTGGTCGAGTTGACGTTGAACTGATGGCCAACGGACTCGTAGATAATTGCTTCGAGCGCGCGTAGCTGAGTCTCCAACTCACCGCCCAGGCGCCGCAGGAACTCCGGGTCGAGCAGGATGCCCGCCAGCTCCATGCGCGTCAGGACAGGCACCAACGGCGTCTCGACATCCAGCATCAGCGATTCCAGGCCGCGCTCGCGCAGTTGTGGCTCCAGGGCGTGGTAGAGGCGCAGGGTCATGTCGGCGTCGGCGCCCGCATAGTCGGCGGCGTCGCGGATGGGTGTCTGCGCCATCGATATTTGCTGCTTGCCCGTGCCGATGAGGTCGGTGATCGGCGTCATGATGACGCCCAGCGTCTCGAACGCCAGGTCTTTCAGCCCCAACCCGCGCCGCCCCGGATTGAGCAGGTAGGCGGCGACCATTGTGTCGTAGCGCAGTCCCTCGACCCATGCGCCGTGGCGTGCGAGCGTAATCATGTCGAATTTGGCGTTGTGGCCGACTTTGCCTGCCTTGGGGTCTGCCAGCGCGGGGCGTAGTGTCTCGATGGCGGTGGTGAGCGGGATCTGCGGCCCTGGCTCGGTGCCCTCCGGAGTGGCGCTATGGCCAACTGGGACGTAGTATGCCTCACCCGCGCCTATGGCGAAGGACATGCCAACGATATTCGCACGGTGTTCGTCGGCGGCGTCCGTCTCCAGATCGAAGGAGAACAGCGGCGCCGCGCGCAGGGCATGGGCGAGGGTCTGGAGCGCCTCAGGTGTGGCCACGACCATCGTATTCGTGCCGCCGGTGGGCGTAACGCTGGGTCGGCGCGTGGGCGTGGCGGCGGGCGCGCTAAGGGTGATGTCGCCCTGCTCGGCCAGCGCCTCGAGCTGATCTTCGTCGAAGAGATTGAGCTGCTGCGTGGGTGTCGCTGCCTCGACTGTCGGCGGGGCCACGGCAGCGGCGCGGCGTGTCGTGGCCGAAGGCGCTGATGGCGCGTTGTCTTCGCTGGCGCGGCGCGGCAGGCGATCTACCAGACTGAAGAACTCCAATTCGCGGAAGAGCGCCAGGACGCGCTCAGGGTCGTAGTCCAGCGCGCGAGCGGCGGCCAGGTCCAGTGTGACGGGAGCGTTAGTGACGATCGTCGCGAGGTATTTGCTCTGGATGGCGATGTCGCGGTGCTCGGTCAGGGCGGCTCGCACCCGTGGCGGCAGGTCATCCACATGCGCCAGGATTTCCTCCAACGTGCCGTAGTCCTGGATGAGCTTGGTGGCGGTCTTCTGGCCAATGCCCGCGACACCGGGAATATTGTCGGAGGTGTCGCCGACGAGCGCCTTGTAGTCCACGATGCGTGGAGGAGCGAAGCCATATCGCTGGCGCACGGCCTCCTCATCGTAGTAGTCGAAGTCGCCGCGCCGGGGAGAGCGCGCAAACGTGACGCGGACGTGGTCGTTGATGAGCTGCAGCGTATCGAGGTCGCCAGTCGCGATCACGGTATCGGCGTCTTGCGCGGTGGCCTGCGCCGCGAGCGTGCCGAGCACGTCGTCCGCCTCGAATCCCGCCGCCTCATAGATGGGGATGTTGAAGGCGCGCACGATCTCACGCACGCGCGGGAACTGGGCGCGCATCGAGTCAGGCAGAGAGGGTCGATGCGCTTTGTATGGCGCGTAGTCGTGGTGGCGGAAGGTTGGCGTCGGCAGATCAAAGGCAACGGCGATGTATTCTGGCTTGACGTAGCGGAAGATGTCGAGCAGGATGCGGGTGAAGCCGAACACCGCGTTCGTCGCCTCACCGCTGACTGAACTCATTTCCTCCGGGTAGGCGTGAAAGGCGCGATGAAACAGCGCGTGGCCGTCGAGCAGCGTCAGTGTCAGTCGCGCGGGCGTGGCGCCGTCGCTCATGTGGGAGCCTCTCTCTGCTGCATCAGCGCGCCAGACGATTGGGCGCGGACAGGCGCGACCACCTGGCGGCGGGCGCGTCACCTGTCGTTATACTACTTCCCGCCGGGGCCAGTGGGAACGGACATCTCCCGCCAGACTACAACTGCTCGCGGAGATGGTCGTGTGTGTGGCCGCGAAGGCGCGTGGAGACCGTTCGCGCCAGCGTGGGGAGCCGCCGGATGCGGCGGACAACCGCAGCCACCAGGCCGACGCGCCCGCGTTCGTATAGCGTTTGAGCGTCGCTGGCTTCATCTGGCGTAAGCGGATCGCCCCAGCGCTCGCGAGCATAGAGGGCGCCGACACGCTCGATGGCCGTGCGCTGCTCCGGCGCGATGGCGGCCAGGCGGCGCGCGTAGGCGCGTGGGGTCTGCGAGGGGTGAGGTGGCGCGCCTGCCCACACCCCAAGCAGAATCAGGCGGGCGAAGCTAGCCGCCGTCGGGGTGTAGCGCCGGAAGAGTGAGCGCCACCAGGCCCAGGCCGCGCCGATGATGAGCAGGATCACCAGCAGCGCGATGAAAATGCCCAGGCCGATATGCGAGAGCGTGTTCACGCGCGCCGTCGTCTGTTGCTGCGTGGTGGTGTGGGGCTGTTGTCCACGGCTGTCGTGCGGGGTCGAGCTGGGCTGCGCGGTCGGCGTCGTGTTCACGCCTGTCACGGAGCCGCCCGTTCCCTGCGGACGGAAGAACTCCGAGAAGCTGGCGGTTGGCTCGAAGTTGATCCAGCCATACTGCGCGAAGTACACCTGTGTCCAGGTATGCGCCTGCGTTCCCTTGACGATGAAACTCTGCGATTTCGCGTCATATGTGCCGGCGGTGTAGCCGCTGACGATGCGCGTGGGCATGCCGAGCGAGCGCCCCATGAGCGCCATTGCCGAGGCGAAGAATGTGCAGAAGCCCACTTTGCGTTGGAGGAACCAGACAGTCGCGTCCTCGTTTGCTGGCGGATTCGGGTTGTGCGCGTTGTAAGTGAAGGTGCGCAGGTAATCCTGCAGTGCGACAGCCGCCTGATACATGTTTGGCGCGCCCTTGGTTACTGACTGCGCGGTAGTGGCGACGACGGGGTTGATGACCGTGTCCGTATTGAGATACTGGTCAAGTATCGTCTGCGGATAAATGTCCTGGCTGTTCTCCTGCGCCTGCGCGGGGTAGGGTACCGCGCTGAGCTGGTCCGCTGTCGCTGACGAGACGTAGCCCGTGGTCGTATAGCCACCGCCGACACCGATGGGTTGCTGCGAGAGCCACGTCACAGGCTCATGCGTCGCGGAACTGACCTGGGCGATGCTGGGGATGGAGTAGCTGATCGCGCTGCTGCCGGGCGAGAGGATGAAACGCTCGCCGCCCGCGGGAGTCGCGTCGAAGGTGATCTTGTAGGTGTCAGGATGGTAGACGAGCGTTGATCCGGGCTGCTGCTGGCCGGGCGAGAAAGACTGGTCGACGGTCTGGCCGCGCGTCCAGTTGTCCACGCCGTCATAGGTGGAAAACGCCTCGGTGATGAGGTATTGTGTCGGGTCGTTCGTCACCGAATTCGAGACGGTGTAGTGCAGGATCTGCGTCGTTGGCAGGTTGACCGTACCCACCAGCGTCAGGTTGGAGCTGAAGAAACTTAGCCCGCCCTGCCCGCGCCCGTTGACGCCGGAGAACAGATCCTGCATGCGCGCTTCAATCGCGGTGAGTGGATTTCGGTTGGAATTCCAGTAGTTGATGAGCGCTGGATCGGGCTGGGCGATGGGCAGCAGGTTGGGCAGCAGCGCGACGATGACCGCAAAGATCGCGCCCGCTTGCATGAAATCCCACCCCAGGTCGGGCGAGAATCGCAGCCCAGTGCGTCGCCAGTGCCGCACGTTCTCCGCCAGGGTGAAGCGCACGAGCAGCAGGAGCGTCAGCACGAGAAAGACGATGACGAAGTAGAACTCGTCGTTGGTCGTCTGGTCGAGGTTGATGAGCAGGACGACAGCATTGGCGACGACCGCCAGCCAGGGACGCCGCGCGTGGAACACGAGCCACATCGTCATGTAGGCGAGCAGGAACGTGAGCGTCGTCAGGAAGAGTAGAAAGACGCTGTTGTCGGCGCTGCTGCCGTTGGGCGTGAAAGCGCGCGAGAACCAGACAATCGCGTTGCCGAGCAGGCGGAGTCGGTCGCCTTCGAGCGCGATGTTGGCCGTGAGCTGGATGGAGCCAAGTACACCGATGATGGTGGCCAGTGTGTGCATCAGCCAGTTTGGGATAGCGTTTTGCTGGGTGGCGATGTATCCCAGGACAATGCCCAGCGCCATTGCGCCAGTCAGCGTTTCGAGTCCTGATGCCCACGCTGGCTGGACGCTCTGAACGCTGACGACCGTGACATAGATGATGAGCGCGGTCAGCAGCAGGGTAAGCCAGCCATCGCGTGGCAGCAGATAGAAGCGCGGCCCGCCGCTCGTTCGCGCACGCGCTGGGCTAACCTCGCGCTGCGCCGTTTCGGTAGCTGTGGACATCTGCGTTACGCCTCCCCGCGTATGGTTGGTCAGACTACTGGATGGCGCGCCTTGTCTCGCGCGTGGCGCTGCTCTCCAGCACGCGCGCCAGGGCGTCACCGCGCCGCACGACGAGCGACGGCACACCCGCGTTGTCCAGCGCGTCTTCGACTCGGCTCATCCCGCCCACGCTCTCCTCGAACGAACTGGGATCGAGCAGCACCACTACCGGTCGCACACCGCGCCGCTTGAGTCGCCCGAGTTGTTGCTCCCAGTCGAGATTGGTGGATGGCGTGATGACGATGAGCGCGGTGTTGCGCCCGATGCGTAGCTCCAGCTCGGCGAGCGCGGTCGAGAGCGCGATGTGCCGGTCGGCGCGCACAATAGCCAGCGCCTCCAGCACGCGGTCGAGTTGTCGCTCACCGCGATCAATAGGCAGCGAGACGCCGCTCGGCCCTGGCGTCTCCAGCGCGAGCGCGAGATCGCGGCGGCGCAGCAGATGCGCGGCGAGACTGGCGGCGATGGTGACGCCATACTCCTCAGTGGAGCTTTCATCGACGCCCGCCTGGATGCTCTTGTCCAGGTCCAGCAGCACAAGTACATCAATGGTTGGATCGAGGTCGAACTCCTTGACCATTAGCTCGCCGTGGCGCGCCGTGCTGAGCCAGTGAATGCGGGTGAGCGCATCGCCCGCGCGGTAGTTGCGCACGGTGACGACATTGGTGGTGGTCTGGAGCGAGCGCTGGGCGCCGCGACCGCGGCCGGGCATCACGCCGGGGAACAGCGGGAACGCGCGCAGGTCGAAGACGTTGGGCAGGACGAGCAATTGCGTGGCCGGGGCCAGCGTGAGCTCGCGGCGGAACAGCCCGAGCGGATCGCCGGTCGTCGCGTGGACCGGGCCGAGCGTATAGCGCCCGCGCTTGCGGCAGAGGGTGCGGGCGCGCCAGGCGATGCGCTGGCGTGGGCCGACGCTGGAGACGTAGCCCGCGTGGTGGCCGGGCAGCGTCGAGGCGTCGCTGACCTGTACCCAGAGCTTGGGAATCCAGGAGTGGTTCTCCAGCGCCAGCCGCTCCTCGATGCGCTCGCCCACGGCGGCCCGCGCGCCTACCGAGGAGCGCGTGAAGCGCAGACCACGCACACTCAGCGCCAGCCAGACCAGTGAGAGCGCAAAGGCGACCAGGAGCGCGTAGAACAGCACCCAGAAGGGCTTCCATCCGTTGAATACGGCCAGAAGGCCCAGGATGAAGATCAGCGCGATGAGCTGCCACGGACGCATGACGCAAGCCTTTCCGGCGGCTAGCCGCGCGCGATGAGCGACGATGGGCCACCCGGCGTGGCGGTCTGCTGCAAGACATCATCCAGCACGGTTAGCGCGGTCACGTCTTCGCGGCGCAGGTTTGGGTGCAAGATGATGCGATGGCTCAGCGTCGGTTTCAGGAGCGCCTGCACATCCTCATCTTCCACGAAGTCGCGGCCTTCGAGCGCGGCGCGTGTCTGCGCGGCCTGGAAGAGCGCGAGCGAGCCGCGCGGGCTGGCGCCGAGATAGACGTGCTGGTGTTTGCGAGTGGCCGCGACCAGCGCGACGATATACTCGCGAATCTCCGGCTTGACGCGCACGTCACGCACGCGCGTCTGCATCGCCAGAAGCTGGTCGGCGTCGATCACGGCCTCCAGGTCGTCGATCGGATGGCGCCACTGCTGGCGGTCGAGGATCGTCACCTCGTCACGCGCATCGGGGTAGCCCAGACGGATGTTGAGCATGAAGCGGTCGAGTTGCGCTTCCGGCAGCGGGAATGTGCCTTCGTACTCGATGGGGTTCTGCGTGGCCATCACGAGGAAGGGGCGTGGAAGCTCGTAGGTGACGCCATCCACCGTGATCTGCGCTTCCTCCATCGCCTCCAGCAGCGAGGATTGGGTCTTGGGGGTGGCGCGGTTGATCTCGTCGGCCAGCACGAACTGGCTCATCACAGGACCAGGCCGAAACTCGAACTCACCACTGCGCTGGTTGAAGATCGAGACGCCCGTGACATCGCTGGGCAGCAGGTCAGGTGTGAACTGAATCCGCTTGAAGCCGCAGCCGATGCTTCGCGCGATGGACTTCATCAGCGTGGTTTTGCCGACGCCGGGAACGTCTTCGATCAGCACATGCCCGCCGCAGAGTACCGCGATGAGTGTGAGGCGCACGGCTTCCTGCTTGCCGACGATGACGCGCTCGACGTTCTCTATGACACGGTTCGCGGTGCGGCTCAGGTCTTGTATCGAGAGCGCAGGACGATCTTCCAGCTTCACGCGACTTTGCGGCTCTCCACCGCCGTGTGGCGCCTCACAGCGCCCCGGCGGGATGCTGCCGCGCTCCTTTCTCAACTCGAACCCATCACCACAATGCCAGCGCTGTCCAATGCAGTAGACGAGGCGCGCCGCTGATGGCGTTGGCGCCTGGCCAACAGGCGCCCGTGTGGGACACTAATACACCAGAATACGGTAGCATGTTACCAGACGCCATGCGCTGACCGTGACCTCAGGCCAGCGAGCATTATCCTGACCCTGCTATCATGACGCTTGCGAGGCGCCGGGTTTTCACGTTGCTGGTTGCCGATTGCCTCTTTGACTCATGGGAGGAGTATGTTCCATGCCTGATATTACCGCGTTCCAGGCCGCAGTGCGAGAAGCTGGCGTGGATGGGTGGCTATTCTATGATTTCCGGCGCTCCAACGCCATCGCTCATCGCGTGCTGGAACTGCCAGCCCATGCGTTCTTCACGCGGCGCTGGTACTATTATGTCCCTGCGGCGGGCGACCCGGTCGCCATCGTGAGCGCGGTGGAGGCGCATGCGTTGGCGGGGCTGCCCGGCCAGCAGCGCGTCTATCGCACCTGGGGCGAGCTACGCGCGCTGCTGGCGGAGATGTTGGCTGGCGCGCGGCGCGTTGCGATGGAATATGTCCCGCTGAACGCCATCCCTTACTGCTCGCTGGTGGACGCCGGGACCGTGGAACTTGTGCGCTCGATTGGCCCGGAGGTGGTCTCCTCCGCCGACTTCGCCCAGCGCTTTGAGGCGGTCCTCTCGCCAACGCAGATCGTCTCCCACCGGCGCGCCGGGCAGGCGCTCCAGCGAGCAGGCGACCGCATCTACTCCTGGACCCGCGAGCGGCTGCTGGCCGATGCGGCGCTGACTGAATATGACATTCAGCGCGAACTGGCGGACTACATGCGCGTGGAGGGGCTGGCGGTCGCTGACGACGAGGCGCCGCTGGTGGCTGTCAACGGCAACGCGGCCAACCCGCACTATAGCCCCACGCTGGAGCGCAACTCGCCCGTGCGGCGCGGCGACACGCTGCTGATCGACTTCAGCGCGCCATTGGCCGAACCGGGCGCCATCGTCGCCGACTACACCTGGATGGCATATCTGGGCGAACGTGTCCCGCAGCGCGTGGCTGACCTCTTCCAGATCGTTTGCCAGGCGCGCGACACGGGAGTCGAGACGCTACGGCAGGCCTTCCGGGCTGGGACGCGCATCGAGGGCTGCGCGGTGGATGACGCGACGCGCGCGGTGATCGCGGCGGCGGGCTATGGCGAGGCGTTCGTGCATCGCACCGGACACAACATTGGCGAGCGCGTCCACGGCAACGGCGCACATTTGGATAACCTGGAGACGCACGACACGCGCCCGCTGCTGGTGAATACCTGCACCAGTGTCGAGCCGGGCATCTATCTGCCTGATGAGCGTCTGGGCCTGCGCGCCGAAGTCAACGTCCTGCTGTTGGAAGGCGAGATCGAGGTAACGGGTTGGGAGCAGCAGGAGGCACATCCACTGCTGGCGTAGGGTCAGGCGCTCTCCCAGGTCTGGGCAAGCGTGGCGGTGTAGCGGTCGAGCCAGAGCCAGAAGCGGTCTCCCCACTCAATGCGGGCCAGCGCGTCGTCCTCGTCTAAGTCGCCGTCATATTCTCCGGCGAAGATGATGTCCTCGGCGGCGCCATTGGCGAAGGCGATGGGGAAGACGAGAGTGAGGGCGGAGCCGAGTAGCGCCGCCTCATCCTCGGCGGGCGGCGCTTCGCGGCCATATTCACTGAGGAAGCTGTGGGCGCGCAGGATGTCGAGGCCGTCGTCCACAAGCGCGGGTGTGAGCGGCGTCTCGGTGTCCCAGCGCAGCCCGGTGAAGAAGAACAGCGCATAGGCCAGCTCGTAGACGCGCTGCTCCCAGCGGGCAGCGTCGAGGTCATAGATGGCGGCGACCCGCTCGCCGGTGAAGGCGAGGTGGTGCGGCTGGTAGTCGCCGTGGATGTGGAGCTGCGGTGGGCCGGGTCGTCCCAGCGCGAGCGCGTCGGCGGCGGGGCCGAGTCGCTCCTCGCACCCCTCCGCGATGCGCAGCAGACCAGCGCCAAGCTGTGTGGCGCCAGCTTGCTCGCCCGCCTGGCGGATGAGGTCGGTATAGGACTGGGCGAGGGCCGCCGAGCTGCGCTCTTCTGGCCACGCGTGCGGCTGCCAGGCGAACTCCACCGACGCTTGATGCAGCGCGCCGAGTGTCCCCGCAGCGGAGGCCAGCCGTCCGCGCGCCTGGGGATCGTCGCTGGCGTAGGCGCCGCCGGGCAGATACGCCTGTAGCTCAAAGATCGCGTCCTCCGCCAGCGCCCAGGTGTGGCCACCGGCGATGGGGCGCAGCGCGGGTATTGGTAGCCCGGCGCTGGCCAGGTGGCGCATGTAGGCGTGACGGAAGCGGGTATCATTCTCGGTCAGCTCCGGCGCCTGGCGACGCAAGACCCACCGCGTCCGCTCGATCTCAACGACGGGGCGCAGCGTCCCACCTTGCGCGCCTGGCAGCGCGCCGACGATGCGCCACTGTCCCGCGCGCAGCCCCCATGCGGCCAGCGCGGGCGCGGCCTCGGCGGTCAGCGCCTCCAGCGTATCGGGTTCAGGTGTGAGCATGCGTCCTCCAGCGGATCAGGTGTCTGGTTGGCGTCTGGCGCGCCACGTTTCATTATGCGCGCGTCCGACGGTATGGTTGCCAGCGCGCGTGACGCCGCGATACGATGGAAGGAAGCGGAAGGAGGAACAGGGATGACGGAGACCATGCGCGGTCGCATCGTCCAGATCAATATCTCGCGTGGCGGCGTGCCAAAGCTACCCGTGACGGAGGCGCGAGTGCGCGAACTGGGCTTGGTGGGCGATCTGCACGACGACATCGCGAGCCACGGCGGCCCAATGCGTGCGCTGTGCCTCTACACGATGGAAGAAATCGAGCGGCTCCAGGCGGAGGGCCACCCCATCTATCCTGGCGCAGCGGGCGAGAATGTCACGCTGCGCGGCGTCGCGCTGGCGGAGTTGGTTCCTGGGACACGGCTTGCGCTGGGTGATGAGGTGGTGATCGAGATTACCGGCTACACTACGCCATGCAAGACGATACGTGAAGCGTTCAATGATGGCGATTTCAGTCGAATCTCGCACAAGACGCACCCCGGTGAGAGTCGGGTGTATGCGCGCGTGCTGCGGGAAGGCGTGATGCGCCCCGGCGATGCCGTCCAAACGCTGGTGAGAGCCGAGTAGCCAGCCAGTGGCGGGGCAGTGGCCGCGCGAGTTCAGCGCGATATTCAGGAGGATGTGGTTGTGATCCCGACGACGCTCTTTGGTGAACGTCCTGAACTCACAGAACTGCACTGCCATGTGGGCGGCGCGGTGGATCCGGCGATCATGTGGAGTATCGCCCACCAGCAGGGCATACGGCTTCCCGACAAGGTGTACTGGGATTTCGTGGAACTGATTACGGTCAGCCATCCTGATAAAGTCAACAATCTCACCGAGTATGACAAGATATTTCGCTGGACAGAGTTGATCCAGTCAAGCCCGCTGGCCATCGAGCGCTCGATCTATGAGATCATCGGCGGCGCCTATCGCAGGTGCAACATTACGACGCTGGAGTTGCGCCTGAATCCGATGAAGCGCAATCGTGAGGGTGAGCAGGACCTCGACCACATCATCACCGCCTCGCTACGTGGGCTGGACCGCGCGTTGCTGGAGTATCCCATCGTGCGCGCGGGCCTGATCCTGATGATGGATCGCACCTTTCCCCTGGAACTGAACGCGATCATCATCGAGAAGGCGCTGCGCTACCGCTCGCGCGGGGTAATCGGGATCGACATCGCCGGGCCGCCGAATCCCGACTTCTCGTACCGGGCGCATGCCGGGTTGGTGGAGCGGGCGCGCGAGGCCGGGCTGGGCGTGACCATCCACACGGGCGAGGAAGGGCGTGTGGAGGATATGTGGGAGGTGCTGGAATACCTGCGCCCGGAGCGGATAGGGCATGGCATCCTCTGCGTCTACGACGAGCGCCTGATCGAGGAGGTGAAGCGTCAGGGCGTGACGCTGGAGATTTGCCCGACGAGCAACCTGCGCACCCGCGCGGTCCGGGACCTGGCCGAGTTGCGCCACATCATCCGCACGCTGCGCGAGCGCGAAGTCGCTTTCACCATCAATACCGACGGGCCAGAGATGCTGCTGACGAACCTCGTGCGCGAGTACCGCCTGCTGCTCGATGAAGGTATCCTCTCGGAGGACGAGGCGCGAGCCTGCATGGCGCATGCCCAGCAGGCCAGCTTCCTCAGCCGCTACTGCCCTGTGTAGTATTGAACCATGCCAGTCGCAAACGCAACGGCGGGGCGCGCAGTTTCGCCGGTGTGTTTGCTCTGCTTGCCGCGCTTACGCAGGCCTGCCGGGCATGACTCCGATCTGCTCCAGCATCGCCAGCGTGTCTGGAACACCCCAGTGTTCCACCATCTTGCCATTGATGATCCGGCACACGTCGATGATGTCGATCTGGATAGGCGTTCCTGTCCCGGGCTTGCCCATGACCGTTCCCAGGTGTGTGCCCCGCGCGACAATCCGCCCCCACACCTTGTCATCCTGCTCAACGAGATCGACGACGGTCAGCTTCAGATCCGGAAACCAGGACCGCAGCATCTTGATCATCCCCTTCAGCGCTTCGACGCCGGATCTGGCGCCACGCTGATGCTCGATGAAATCTGGCGCTACCACCTTGTCAACGATGGAAAGATCGCCCGTGCTGAACGCGCCTTCTATCAGGCTCCGAAATACCTGCTCGTTGGCTGACATCTCCATCTCCCTCCTGGTACCAGTCGTGCGCGGCGGACACCTGGTGTTTAGAGCCAGCGGCGGACGCGGGCCTTGTAGTCAAGGTACTGCTGCCCGAAAGCGTTCGCGAGAGACTTCTCCTCGCGGGCGATGACCATTGTCCGGACATAGACCAGTAGCAGCGGTAGAAGGATCAGAGCCCAGGGAAGACCTATCGCGAGGGCGAACCCGATGTACATGATGGTCAGCGCCACATACATCGGATTTCGGCTGATGCGGTAGATCCCACTGACCACCAGCGCCGAGGATTGCGAGTTCGTATTCACCGTGCCGTGTCCGCGCAGCATCGTGACAATGCTTGCTGTCGCCAGCGCCAGGCCGATCGCCACCAGTGGAAGGCCCGACAGCAGCGCTACGTCGTGGGCGATAAACGGCAGCGGCCAGCGGGATTGCAGTAGCCAACCGATGACCAGTGTCAGGATGTAGACGGCGGGCGGCGGAATCCGCACGCCAGGATTTGTCATTGCCCTGGGCGCTCTCTCGCTACGCGCTGAAGATTGAGCCATGTCCCCCTCCTGCCCTTTCCGCGATCGCGCGTACTGTGACGACGTAACGCGGTAAACACGCATACATTTATGGGGCACTGTACAGGAATCCGCGGAGCCTCACCACGAACTTCGCCCACACAACGCCTCACACGATCTTGATCCAGACGCATCGCTGACGATGCGCTATTTCGCGTAGCGCGTGGATGTATCGGGAATGGGCGCTGGTTGCGTGCTATAGTGCGAGGTATCTTCGGGCGTTCTCTGGCGCTCGTGGATTGCCACAAGCGGGGGGGCCTCGATGAGCGCGCAGCCGATTTCGTTCTTTGGCGAGATGCTCCGACGCTATCGCGCCGCCGCCGATCTCTCGCAGGAGGCGCTAGCGGAGCGGGCGGGGCTGAGCGCGCGGGCGATTAGCGATCTGGAGCGTGGTGTAAAGCGATCGCCACGCAAGGATACCGTCGAGTTGCTGGCAAACGCGCTCGACCTCTCGCCACAGCGGCGCGCGTTGTTCGCAGCTTCTGCCCGACCGGGCGCTACGCCCCCTGCGCCTCAGCCGCTCCGCTCCGTGGCGGGTGATCTCGCTGCTCCGCTGACGCCGTTGATTGGTCGTGAGCGTGAATTGCGCGAAGCGACACGCTTGCTGGCGCGCGGCGACGTTCCCCTCCTCACGTTCACGGGGCCGGGCGGCGTCGGGAAGACGCGCCTGGCGCTGAGCCTCGCGGAGGAAGTCGCTGGTGACTTTGATGATGGCGTTTACCTCATCTCACTGGCGCCCGCAGGCGATGCGGAGCGGGCGTTGGCGGAAGTGGCGCGGGCGCTGGGCTTGCGCGAGGAGCCAGGCGCTGATGCGCTCCAGCAGGTGACGGATACGCTGCGGACG
>DASVWQ010000047.1:0-36299 GCA_036393135.1 Ktedonobacterales bacterium | reverse complement strand
TCTTTGCCTTGTGGCCGCTGGTGGTAATAGTAGTCGAACGGCATCTGTGTGAAGTAGGCGTTGAACAGGATCAGATCACCGGGCTGCTCTCGCGATGCCACATACGTAGCGGCCCCGCTCCAATCCTCTTTGACGGTGGTGGTGTTGGCCCTGGTCAGCGTGGCCACGTTGCCTGCGAGCAGCGCCAGCAGCAGCAGTCCCGCGACGGCCAACTGGACGCGCGCCGCTCGACTGCGCGCCCAACGGCTGGCGAGGGCGTCAACCGCCAGCGCCAGCAACAGAAACAATTCCGGCTGGACGAGCATCATTGTGCGAGCGATGGTTATGGGATGGCCGAAGAATTCGGAGAGCAGCCCCAGCGCGAGCGGGCAGCAGACCCAGTATGCCAGCAATGGGTACGCCGCCTGGCGCCGGGGCGCCCAGAGCGCGAATGCGGTCGCGCCGAGACTGAGGGCGATGGCGATGTATCCCAGGAGGGTAGTGGTTGGCTGGGAGAGATTGGAGAGGTTGAAGAAGAAGTCGGTCAGAACGTTGATGACGCCCGTTCCGCTCGATCCGCCAATCCAGGCCACCAGGCCACTCACGCCGCGTATCTGCTCGACGAGGGAAGGGAGCCACGGCAGGTACGCGAGAACCACGCCACCCACGCTGAGCAGGAACGGCAGGCTCACGCCCGGCCGTTTCCGCCCCACCACCAGAAACCAGACGACCACTCCTACCATACCATACATAGCGCTATAGTCAAGGTAGAATGCGCTAGTCATCCCGACGCTGAACAACACCCAGGACCATAGTCCGCCCCCGCGCAGCGCTCGCGCCAGGCCCGCGAAGCCGATCAGCGTACTGAGCGCGACCAGCGCGTACATGCGCGCTTCCTGGGCATACCACACCTGGAACGCCGAGAGCGCCATCATCGTGGCGGCGAGCAGCGCGATGCGGCGTGTGGCGATCTGGCGCGCGACGGCATAGAGCGCCCAGGTCGCGCCGACGCTCGCCACCACCGAGAGCCCTCGGGCGGCGGCTGGCGTTGAGCCAAACAAGACCATCCAGGTATGCAGGAGGATGTAGTAGAGCGGCGGGTGCGCGTCGGAGCCAGCGGTAAATCCAATGATCGTGGAGAGTTGGTGCGAAGAGAGGAAGACGCTGTAGGCTTCATCCAGCCAGAGGCTCTGGCGCGTCAGCCCGAGCCAGCGGATCGCCAGCGCGACCACGCCGATGGCTGTCAGGTCGAGCGCCACGACGAGGCGCCCTGTCAGGAGCCACTGACCAGCGCCTTCGCTTGCCCTTCCGGCGACTGCTGCGGACGATGGGCCGCCAGCGGTCGGATATGCGCCGCTACTCACCATTGGGAGCGCCTGTTCTGCGCCGCGACAGTGTCATACTGGCGCGGCAATGTTCACAGCATCCACCAACATGACTCATATCTGGTATGCGCGTCTACGTCATGCCAGGCATGACAAGGCGCCCCTCCAGAGCAGGGGGTCAACAGGCGCATTGTACGAAAGCGCACGACCCCGCGCTACCTTGCGCGCCGTTCACAAGGCGTTTTGGCAGCTCTGAGATACCGAAGTAAGCTCATCCTGATACGAGTGTTCAGGGGGGCGCTCCGTCGAAATCGCTTAGACTAAAAGGGCTGCGCATGCGCATGCGCTGGTGAGGCGCTGTGATGCGTGCGCGCGATGTTCCTGATTTGAGATGCGGACTCACATCTCAGATTGTGGAGGCGTCACACTGTGTCTGGCGCGACCCACGCCGACGCGCCGCGATTGCTCACCTCACCCGTTGTAGATACACCGCTGACTAGAAGCTCGTGCGAGACAGCGTTATGGGACTCACTGGCGATCCATAGTGATTCAGTCTGCTCTGTGGAAATCATGCGCTTACCTACAAGTCTAGAGATGCGAGGCGACCACGGATGGCCCAAGCTGATACGCCTGAAACGCCGTCGGCGCAGGAGTCAACGTTGACGGCTGCCCCTGAGCCTGTGGCGGCTCCCGTCACCCAGCGCCGCCCACGAGTAGTCAGCGCGAGTATCTATGCCCGGCCCTTCAGGTCGCGCTGGCAGCGTATGCGGCCCGTCGTCTATCTCCTGCTGGCGATCACATTGCTGGTAGGTGGGATGCGCATCATCTCCGACACCGCTGGAATGAGTGACACCTTCACGGTGCATGTGGAAAGCGAGCAGGGTGTCACGGTGGATCTGCGGGCGGCTGTTCCGCGCAGCCCGTATGTGTTTGGCGTGAACGCTTTCCCCTCCAGCGCCATCGTCTCGCAAGACAACGTCAGTGGCTTCATGCTCTATAACCCCTCGATGCGGCAGGCCATCGACACGATGGACATCACGATGATGCGGTTCCCTGGGGGGACGTGGGGCGAAGAGCATACGATGTCGCTCGATCAGCTCGACGCCTTCCTGACGCTGGCCAAACAGACTGGCGCGCAGCCGCTCGTGCAGGCGCGGCTCCGAGGTGGGACGCCGGAGCAGGCCGCTGCGCTCGTCACGTACACCAACAACCCGGCCAGCCCGCTGCGCGTGGGACGGCGCGCCAAGCCCGCGATGCCAGTTGAATACTGGGTGATCGGCAACGAGCCGGACCTCATCGGCCCCTCATATACCGTGGCGGACTACGTGCGCGACTTCATCGCCTACGCCACTGCCATGAAGAAGGCCGACCCGAACATTCACATCCTGGGGCCAGAGATCAGCCAGTACAACGGCCCCTCCGCGCCGCCGCTGGACTCGACCGGGACGCCATGGCTCGATGGCTTCCTGAAGGGTGTTGCGCACTATGAGCGGGCGCACCATGTCCACTTGCTCGATGGCGTTTCGGTACACCGCTATCCCTTCGGCGCCACGGTTGGCTCGACAAGTCTGCTCTTCTCATCGAGCCAGGAATGGCGCTATTTGATTCCCCTGTTGCAGGACCAGATCGAGCAAGACATGGGAAATCCACTGCCCATCGGGGTGACGGAAATCAACACCAGCGCGCTGGCTGGCTCGCAGGTGACACAACTGGCGACCGCGCTCTGGTGGGCAGACACGCTGGGTACGCTGATCGAGGAACGGGTTTCCTATATTGATTTCTTTGGCCTTCAGGGCATCGCCCATCCCTACATGTTGCTGGATGGCGACGGCTCCGCAACGCCGCTCGCGAAGGTCATGGAGCTGTACCATCACATGCTTCCGCAGATGATTCCGGTGGATGGAGCGTCGGACCCGGTATCGCTATACGCGAGCGCCTCGAACGACCACCATCACCTCGCGCTCATGTTCATCAACAAGTCGCCGCAGCCGGCGGCCGTGTCGATCCAGCCGCACGGCCTGTTCACAGGCTGGCCTACTGTGCATACCAGCGTGCCAGCCTACGGGATCGTCTGCGTGACCATGGACGATTCCGGCGGCGGCATAACCTATCTATACGCGCCGACCGCGACGATGGTCTCGCACGGCGCCCCTGGCATCATCGTCACGCCGAGCGTGCCGTAGTCCGGTCCGCGCAATCACGCGCTTGACCTGCGCTATCGTGGAGAGATTCGCATGGCAAAGATCCCAGATGAAGCGTCTATGCCCTTCCGCCTGGCTGACGCGCGCCACGTGCGGGCGCAGAGCGCCGGGCGCGGCGATGATGCCACAGGGGCGCCGCTGCTGACGAATTTTGCTCTCGAGAACGAGGCGGACGACGCGAACGACACGGACGACGCGGCGCCTGAGCCTGTCGAGCGCGACGACTCGCCGGAGCCTGGCATGCCGCAAAGGGCGGGACAAGCCATCGGCGAGATGTGGACGAACACCATCGGCTACCTGCGCAAGCCCTCGAACGCCCGCTATGTCGCTGTGCTTGCTATCAGCCTGGGCGCGCTGCTCGTGAGTCTGTTGGACTTTGGACTGATTACTGGCCGTGTGCATGTGCCAACTCCCGGCCTTCAAAGCGGGTCATCGTCACGAGTCGCGGATACGTCTACCTATAACTTTGAGTTCGATTCGGATGGCTGGCGGGCGCGTGGCGCGGCGACCACCTCAGTGTGGAACAACACGCATACCTTTGCCGGTCAGGGCGCGCTGGAGGCGCAGGTGGAGGGGCTGACCCAGCAGCATAACGGCTTCATCTTTGTCACCGCGCCGCAAATGGTCAAGCCCGGCTCAACGATTATCGCGCATGTCTATGTTCCGGCGGGCGCTCCGCCGGTGATTGTCACACTCTATGCGCTGGATGGCTCGTGGAGTTGGACGGCGGGGGCTTATCCGACGCTGGAGCCGGGAGCCTGGACGGCGGTGCGCTACTCGATTCCCACGACGGTCAAGGGGCCAATCCGCGAGATGGGCCTGATGGTCGTCGGCGCCGCTAACTCCGCGCCATATACCGGCCCGCTCTATGTGGACGCGGTCAACGTTTCACAGTGACAGGCGAGACGTTCTTAGCGAGTGGACGACGTGATGCGATGTGAGAGGAGGAATGATCTACATGGCTGTCCTGGCGTCGCTGGCGATTGCGCTCTATGTGCTGATCATTCTCATCATGGCGGCTCAGAGTCTCTTCAATATCCATATGCGCCTCTTCATCTGGAACGATCCTGCGCGCGCGGAGCTGAATCGGGCGCCGACGCGCTTTGCGCCGCCAAGATATTCGTTCACAGTGCTGCTGCCAGCGCGCCACGAGGAGGCGGTGATCGCGGGCACGATCGAGCAGATTTGCCGCGCCAACTATCCGCCCGAGTTGCTGGAGGTGTTCGTCATCTGCGACATCAGCGACAACGGCACGATTGAAAAGGTACGCGAAAAGCTGCGCGAGCCGGGGACTGAGCGCGTCCAGTTGATCGTCTTCGCTGACGAGCCTGTCAACAAACCGCACGGCCTCAATAAGGGTTTGCAGGCGGCGCACAACGACGTGGTGACGATCTTCGACGCCGAGGACGAGCCGCATGCCGACATCTTCAACATCATCAACACGACCATGTCCCATGAGGAGGTCGAAGTGGTGCAGGGCGGCGTCCGGCTGATGAACTACGATACCTACTGGTTCAGTCCGCTCAATGTGCTGGAGTATTTCTTCTGGTTCAAGTCAGCGCTGCACTATTTTGGCTGGTCGGGCATTGTGCCGCTGGGTGGCAATACAGTCTTTGTCAAGCGGGCGTTGCTGACGCGGCTAAACGGCTGGGATGAGGATTGCCTGACCGAAGACGCTGATCTCGGCATTCGACTGAGCGTGGACGGCGCGCGCATCCGCATGCTTTGTGATGACGAACACGTCACACGCGAGGAGACACCAGACTCGGTGCGGGCGCTGGTGAAGCAGCGAACCCGCTGGCATCAGGGCTTTCTCCAGGTGTTCATGAAGGGCGAGTGGCGGACGCTGCCGACGTTCTCGCAGCGTGCGCTGGCGGCCTATGTGCTGACGACGCCGTTTGTGCAGGGGCTATTCGCGGTGATGATGCCGATCTCGATCGTCATGATGTTCACGATGAAGCTCCCTGTGTTGCTGGCGGCGCTAACATTCGTGCCGCTGTACAGTTTTGGCCTCCAGTTCCTGATGGACATCATGGGTCTGTTTGAATTCATGAAATCGCATGACCTGCCCGTTTCGATGAAAGCGACGCTGTGGGCGATTGTTGGCTACTTCCCCTACCAGTGGTTGCTGGCATACTCCGCAGTGCGCGCCATCGTTCGTCAGGTACGCAATCAGACAAACTGGGAAAAGACCGCCCATGTTGGCGCGCATAAACGGGCAGAGGAGGTCGCATGAGCACGGTAGGTAGAGTGATCTCCGGGGCGCCGGTGGCTCGCGCGCGTGAGTGGGTGGCGGAGTGGGCGCCGAGCGCACGGCTCCAGGTGCGTGAGCGGATGTCCATACCTACCGCGCTGGCCTGGGAGTTGGCGCGCATCTTCACGCTGGTGACGATTGGGGTCGTGGCGCACTCGTGGAACCTCTTCCTGTACCCGCGCTACCAGGCTGACGAGGGCGTCTACATGTCGTCGGCCTGGACGCTCGTTCATGGCTCTGTCACGCCGTATACCTACACCTACGGCCACCCGCCGCTGGGCTGGGCGTTGATCGCCGCCTGGTGTGAGCTCACCGGAGGATTCTTTACCTTTGGCACCGCTATCAATACAGGCCGCGTATTGATGGTGGTGGTGTACGCCGTGTCGGCGGTGTTTGTCTATCTCATTGCGCTGCGATTGACACGACGCTGGCAGACGGCGGCCATCGCGACGGCGTTCTTCTCCTTCTCACCGCTCAGCGTTACCTTCCAGCGCGAAGTGCTGCTCGACAACATCGCGACCATGTGGCTGCTGGTAGCGGTCTATCTGATGGTCGTAAGCGAGTCGCGGCTGCGCTACCTCGTCGCCAGCGCCGCGGTCTTCGGCATCGCGGTGTTGACCAAGGAAACGCTCGTCGTCGTGCTGCCCGCATTCGCTATCGCGGTCTGGCGCGGCGTCACGCCGTTCCAGCGCCGCTATGTGACGCTGGTGTTCCTGTATGTCTCGGTGGGCATCATCTCTAGCTTCGTTCTGGTGGCGCTGCTGAAGAATGAGTTCTTCCCCACTGGCACGCTGCTCGGTGGCTCGGCGCCGCACGTTAGCATGCTCCAGACGTTCGGCTCGCAGGCGTCGCGTGGCGGGCAGCAAGGTTCGCTCGCCGAGCAATGGGGGACGTGGATCGGCGGCGACTTCGTGGTGATGCTGGGCGGCCTGGGCAGCATGCTGGTCAATCTGTATCTCTATCGCAAGAAGCCCTGGGCGCAAGGTGTCGCGCTGCTGTCGCTGTTCTACTTCCTCTTTCTGGCGCGCGGCGGCGTGACGTTCGCCTACTATATCATCGTCGTGCTGCCACTATTCGCGCTCAATATTGCGCTGTTCTTTGACTTCGGCATCGCTGGTCCGATGAGCGACCTCATTCGCGAGGCCCTCCCCAATGCGCGGAAGTCGCCCTATCTGCGCATGGGGACGCTGGCGACCCTGGTGGCGCTGGTCATGCTGGGCGTTTATGTCACGCCGGTCAATCACGCGAACTTCACTACGGACGCGGTGACGCCTGAGACGGAGGCGTTGCAGTGGATGGCGAACAACGCGCCGCGCTCGGCGAAGATTGTGGGGCCGCACTATCTCTGGCTGGATATGCGGGCAAGCGGCGGTATGGGCGCCACCGTGGGCGCGCCATTCGCGAATTACGAGATGTACTGGAACGTGGCGACCGATAAGTCGCTCCTCGACGGCGTATTTCACAATGACTGGAACATAATGGATTACGTGATCGAAGACCCTGACATGAAAGCTGACATCAGCAGTTCCAACATGCGGATCTTCGCTATCGCCATCGCCCACTCGAAACTCGTGGCGCACTACCAGAATACACAGTTCTGGATCACGATTTACCAGATTCAGCACATCGGTGTAGTCGCACAGGACAACGCGGCTCGCGCGAATGTCATTACGCAGGTCTCATCGTCGGGCATCGCGCTTGTCGCGCCAGGCGCTACAGCACTCACGCAGACCACGCCGAGACAGCCAGCCGGAGGCGTCCAGGAGCGGGCGCGTGTCACGGCGAGCGCGCTGAACGTGCGCAGCGGGCCGAGCCTGAGCGCCAGCATTCTCACCCGGCTCGCCTTTGGGTCCGTCGTCACTGAGATCGACAAGCGCGGCGCCTGGGAGTATGTCTCCACGCCACGGGGCAAGGGCTGGGTCGCCAGCGCATGGCTTGCGGCGCTCGATTGACCACGCGCGGGCGAACTGTGAGGAGCGTCACTCGCCTGCCCTTGCGCCGCGCTCCGCGGATGGCTACGCTAGAGGAGTCGCGTCGATGCCAGCATGTGGCGGCATCCGCAAAAGTGCGTGTGAGATTGCGCGTGACTCCTTGCATGTGACCGCGCGCCGTTGTCAGACGACCCTACATATACGGTCATATGCGATATGACCGACTGGTCATGTGTGACATGACCGATCGAGTGCGCGCTCCGCAAGCAGGTCGCGGCGCTCGTCCGCAGCGAGGCGAGACGAGGCCACCCTCCACAGGTCATCTGGCGATGCAGAAATCGTTCGGAGTGGCCGGGCGCTCGCGCGCCGTTCCGCTCGTCGCGTCCTACGTTGGCTATCCTGTCCGCAAGTTCGGACTGTAGCTGGCATAGTAGTTGCGGCAGAGCGTTCCTGCGTGAGATGCGCTCAGTGAGCGTATGGTTCCGCGCAGGTCATCAGAAACCGCATTCTAGCGTCTCCCGGCGTTTGTATCACGACGGGATGAATTGACTGAAATGCGGTGGCGGATTGTTGTCTTTGGCCGAGCGACCGCTGAGGGGCAGCGGGATGCGCGGCCAGGCCACAGACGTTTGCGGGAGGCGTCGGTGGCGCCGGTATTCCTCGCCGCGTCGCGCTGGGACACGCGCTTCCGCGTGTGACGCGTTGGTGGATGCGGCGGTACATTTCGGGATCGGCGACCGGCGAGGACAGACGACGGCCCTCGACCGAGCCAATACCCGATGCGTGAGTGGAAGAGGGGAAAGACTATGGGGGTCCCGAGCGCATCTGTCGTTGAAAGCCACCGTATGACGACATACGTGCTGGATCATCACGAGCGCGAAGAACCTGACCAGCGCATGCCTGTCCTGATCGTCGATGATCATCCAGTGTATGCGGACGGTCTGACGGGCGCTCTGGAGTCGCGCGGCCCGTACAAGGTAGTCGGTGTCGCGGGGAATCCAAATGCCGCCCTGACACTTGCCCGACAGGTTGGTCCACGGATCATTCTGCTGGATGTCGATCTGTCTGGCGAAAGCGGGCTGACGCTGATCGGCTCGCTTACCCGTATTTGTCCAGAGGCGAAGGTCGTCGTTCTCACCGGGTACAGCGCAAGCGATGTCGCGCTCCAGGCTGTGCGGATGGGCGCGCATGGTTTCTTGCAGAAAGACCTCACCGCAGCGGATCTCGTGGGCCTGCTCGACAAAGTGGCGAGCGGCGAGCGTATCATCAGCAAGCCAGAGACCCTGACCGCCGTACTGGACGAGTGTGGCAAGCTGATGCGCGACCGCGACCGCGACCAGTTGGGCGTGACCGATGTTGAAGTCGAGATCATCCGGCTGGCGGCGCGCGGCTTGAACAACAAGGACATTGGCAAACACCAGTTCTGGAGCGAGATTACCGTCAAGCGTAAGATGCAGGACGCCTATCGCAAGCTCGGAGTAAAGACGCGCGCGCAGGCGGTGGCCGAAGCGATGCGCCTGGGGTTCATCTAGCGCGGCCTTGCGTGGGGGATACCGCAGTGATGACAGACCCTACCACGATCGACACCGCCGCGACGCCAATTTCGCTGTCTGACCGGCTGATGGCGTTGCGCCAGCGAGTCGGCCTCAGCGAAGTGTATCTGTTTCGCATTACCAGTGGACGTAATGGACAGCGCATGCAGCGCCTGCTACGCTTCCCCGACGATGTGGCCTCACGTCCGCTGGGCCAGGATTTCCGCGCCGCTGTACGCATGGTAAGCGAGACGGCGACTCCTCTGATGACCATCCGCCGCGAACGGCGCCGCGACGACGAGGCGCCGACCGCTGGCGGCAAGCCGTCCGCAGTCCTGATCGCGCCTATCTCGACGATGGATGACACTATTTGGGGTACGCTCGTCGGCGTCAGTCCGGCGGACATGGCGAGCGGCGACGCTTTTCGCGCGGTCATGCAGACGGCGGCGCAGATCGGCGGCGAGGTCTCGTCGTGGGGGCGCCCGCAAGCGCCAGATGGGCCTGACGGCTCAGGTAGCTCCAATGGCGCCACGCCCACGCAGGCGAACCAGGTATTCAGCATGACCTCAACGGCGGCGCTGCTGCATGAGTTGCGGTCGCCGCTGGCCGCGTCGGACTTCGCGCTCGACATTCTCGAACGCGGACATGTCGCCTCGGATGACGAGGCCGGGCAGGACGCTCTGCGGACGTTGCGGTTGGCGCTGGCTGAGGCTGTCCACATTACGCGGTGGTGGGAGGAGGCGCGTTCGAGAGGCAAAATCGAGGCGCACATCCAGCCGGTTTCGCTGGAGGAGGCGCTGCGTCAGTCGATCACGCTCATCACGCGCGCCGCCAGCCGGATACACCTCAACATCGGCTCTGACACGCCGCTGGCGCTGGCCGATACGTTGATGTTGAACCGGGTTTTTCTGAACCTGATCGAAAATGCAATCATTCATGGAGAGCCAGGCGGCGCGGTCGAGATCTCGACGCAGGCGGCGGGGAATCGCGTCCAGACGCGCTTCCTCAACGAAGGCCTGATGTCCGACGATTCGGCGGGCCACATGTTCCGCCCGGCGTCGGCGGGAAGCGCACGCAACGGAGCGCTAGGGCATGGCTATGGGCTGGGCATCGTCAGAGCGTTGCTCAATACGATGGGCGGCTCGCTAGAAGTAGATAGCGACGCGCAGCGCTGGACCGCGTTCACGGTGTGGCTGCCAGCCGTGCGGACACAGCGTGACGCGACGAGCGAATGAGACGAGCGAATGAGGAGTAGAGAGTATGATCTGCCCGCAGTGCGGCGCTGAGAACGCCGCGGACGCATGGAACTGCTCGCAGTGCCGTATCAATCTGTACTGGGCCTCGCAACACTTCGACGAACTGGCGGAGCTGCGTGAGCAGAAGGGGCTTGATCCGCACGCCCAGACGCCGCCATTCCTGGTCAAGGTGAGCGAGCATGAGTTGGATGACCGCAAGAAGCGCGGCCTGAAGACCGAGAGCAAAGTCCGCGCGATTGCCCGCCGTGTCATGAAGGGAGAGACGACCGAGGCGCCGTAGCGCCTGCGTGGCCGCACTCCTCTGCCTTCTTCCTACCTGTCGCGCTCTGGACTGTTTGCGCCGCTGCCCGCTGGTCATCGTGATGATGTCCGGCGTTGTCGCGCGCTGTTCGTTGCGCGCCCGCGCTCGCCCTCACGCCCTGCCATAGTCTCGTCCTCGCGCTCCCCTAACTCGCGCGCCCACGTCTTTCATCCATCTGATACCGAAATTACGCGCGAGTGATACCTTCGCCGCTGGGCGGAATACGCGAGACATGAGAGACTTCATCTGATACCGCGAGCCAGCCTTTCAAATCGCGGGCTGGTTTGGCCTGTCTACTACCCTGGCATGCGTCATCCACTTGCCCCCACGCGCGCTGGCCGCGAGACTCACCCCGCCCGGCGCCCGGACACTGGTGGCGCGCCACTTCATCTTATGGGGGACTGCTGTGACGCTTGGAACATCACGCCGCTCCGCCACCCAAACGCACGATGTCGTCACGCTGCGCGCCCACGACGACATCGCAGCGGCGGCGCGGCGCGCGATTGATCTGCTCGGTGGTATGGAGTCGATTGTCGCGGGCCGCAAGAAGGTCATCCTGAAGCCGAACTTCGTGGCTGGACGCCCTGCGCGCACTGGCGCGACGACACACTTTGACCTACTCGCGGAGGTCGCCGAGCAAGCGCGAGCTGTCGGCGCGCAACCGTATCTCTGTGAGTCGCCGGGCACCGAGTTCGATTTCGATGCCACCTATTCCATCCTGGGCATTCGCGAATTCTGCGAGCAGCACGACATCGGCATCGTTGGCCAGGTGGACCGCTGGATCGAGTATCGCCCACCGAAAGCGCAACGGCTGAAGGTCTTCCATGGACCAGCCGAGCTGGTGGACGCCTGCCTCATCAATCTTCCGGTACTCAAGACCCATGTGGTCTCCGGCATGAGCGTGGCGATGAAGAACCTGATGGGCCTGCTGCCGCGCAACGACCGTCGGAGCATGCACACTTTTGGCATCCAGCAGTCCATCGTGGACCTGAACATGGGCATCAAGCCCGACCTCACCATTGTGGACGGCATGATCGGCCAGGACGGCGAGGGCCCGCTCTACGGGCGGCAGGCAAACCTGGGCGTCGTGCTGGCGGGGCGTGACAGCCTGACGATCGATCTGGTGGCGTGCAAGCTGGTCGGCGTGGACCCGAAGACGGTGGGACATCTGCGACTGGGGCTGGAGCAGTTCGGAGGTCGCCGCGCGCGGACGCTGGGCGACCGGATTGCGCCCATCACGCGCTTCGAGATGCCCGTCGTCAACCCGATCTACCGCTTCGCCTTCTGGATGATGTATCCGCTGGACTACGTGTATGAGCCGCTGGCAGGGAACCATCTCTGCACCTCGCTCTATAACACTGGCCTGGTGGGGACGCGGCCAAAGATCGACGCCGAGACCTGCACACGCTGTGGCAAGTGTGTCGAGGCCTGCCCGCTACCCAATGTGATCGATCTCAAGACGCTGAAGGTGAATCCGCGCACCTGCCAGCGGTGCCTGCTCTGCTACGAGGCCTGCCCAGAGGGAGCGATCAGCGTGAAGGGCATGAGCGGCGCGGCTCCGGCTGAGGCCGCGGCGGTCGTGGCGCGGGCGTAGGCTGAGGAGAGACGGATGCGAACGCTTGTCACGGGCGCGACTGGCTTTCTCGGCGTGAATCTCTGCCAGCATCTGACGGCGGCGGGGGTGGAGACTCGCGCCCTGGCGCGGGCGCCAGAACGGGCGCAGGCGCTGAGCGCGCTGGGCGTGGAGGTCGTGGCGGGCGATGTGACGGATGAGGCGTCGCTCGCGCGGGCGCTGGCGGACGTGGATGTGGTCTATCACCTGGCGGGCAAGCTGTTCATTCCAGGTGTCCCCGCCGAGGAGTACCACGCCTTCCATGAACAAGGCACGCGCAACATGCTGCGTCAGGCGCGGGCGCATGGCGTCCGGCGTTTCGTGCATTGCAGCACGACGGGTGTTTTCGGCGTCACGGGCGCGCATCCCGCGAATGAGGACGCGCCCTATGCGCCAACCAACGCCTACGAGCGGACAAAGCTCCAGGGCGAGGCGCAGACGCGCGCTGCGATCCGCGAGGGATTCCCGGCGGTGATCATCCGTCCCGGGCTGGTCTATGGGCCGGGCGATCTGCACCTGCTCGGCTTCTTCCACTCGATCCAGCGCGGTGTGTTCCGGCCAATTGGGCGGGCGCCGGTGTGGTTGCATCCCGTCTACATCGACGACATGAGCGCGGCGATGCTGCGCGCCGCCGAAGCGCCCGAAGCTGTCGGCGAGGCGTTCAACATCGCCGGGACCCAGCCAGTGACGTTGCGGACGCTGGCGCAGGAGATCGCGAAGTCGCTGGGTGTGGCCGAGCCGCGCGGGTGGATTCCCCTCCCACTCGCCCAGGCCGTTGCGCTGGCGGGCGATGCGCTTCCCGCTTCGCTGCGCCATCGCGCGCCGCTGACGACCAGCCGCCTCGACTTCCTGACGCACAGCCGGATGTACGACGTGGGCAAGGCACAGCGGCTGCTCGGTTTCTCCGCCGAGACGCCGCTCACGGTGGGCCTGGCGGAGACGGCGCGCTGGTACCGGAGTGAGGGTTTGCTGTGACGTTGGTGGTCTCGATAGGAGCTGGTGAGTAGAGGAGCGGTTTTGTGCGAGTGCAGGATCACATCGTGCTGTCCACGATTGCGGCGGCGGCGCTCTATCCGGTCTTGCGGCGCAAGGTGGTCGTGCCGTGGGCGGCGAGCCTGCTGATCGATGTCGATCACTATGCCTGGTATACCTTCGCGCATGGCGGCCTGAACCCGCTCGAAGCGGTGCGCTATTTCAACCAGGCCCAGCCGGAGCAGCACGCTGGCACGCGCCGCCTGCATAGCCCGGGCGCGCTGGCCGGACTGGCCGTTGCTGGCTTGTTCTGGAAACCGCTACGGCTGGTCCTCTATGGCTTCCTCTTTCACGTCGGGATTGATCTCTTCCATGCGCAGCGTTCGGCGCAAGCGCGGCGCCTGACGCTTGAACGTGACCAGCGCACCTGCCGTCGCTGTGGGCGCGCGGATGAAACGGTAGTCGCGCATATATGGCGGCAGCCGAAGATCATGCCTTCCTACCGCCTGGAAAATCTGGTCAGCCTCTGCGGCCCATGTCATGAGGTGGCGCACGCCGAGCGCCTGAGATTCGATTGACGCGCTGGCAGCCAAGGAGTGTTCCTGTGAGAGCAAATATCGACTGGGTCACCCACTACTCAGAGTTGACGCTGGCGACCCTCAAAGCTCGCGGACACGATGCGCGGGTCCGCGCCCAGCGCTCCTGGACGGCGGCCGAGGATGCCATCAGACCCGTCGCCGCTGCGACCGTGGCGTGGGTCAGGCGCGCGTCGGCGCTGGCTGCGGCCTTCACGCTGGCGCATGGACGAGACCTGCGTGACCGCAGCAGGAGCTACGCGATTCAGGCGGCGACAGCAGCGCGGATCCACGGGCGAACGCTGTTCGATCAGGGCAGGCGCTCCGCGACGTTGGCGGCGACGACCATCAAAGCGCGCTGGCGCAACCCCGTGTTCTGGCGGATGTTGGTTGGCCTGTTGGTAGCGGGGCTGCTGCTGTTTGCCTTCAGCAAGCTGATTAGCCTGGGCGCCGTGTGGCAGCGGCTGGAACACCTCAATTTCGGTATTGCGCTCCTCTGCGGCGTCGTTTTCCTCGGCGCGTATGTCGTTCGCTCGATGCGCTGGCGTCTGTTTGTGCTGCCGTATAAACTGACCATCCGCGACGCGATTCTGATCTATCAGGTGAGCATCTTTGTCAACTGGCTGCTTCCGGTGCGCGGTGGCGAGGTGGTCAAGGCGTGGCTGGCGCGCACGCGGTCGGACATCCCCTTTAGCGAGGCGCTCTCGACGGTGGCGATGGACAAGCTGATGGATCTCTTGCCGTCGCTCGTACTGCTGAGCATCCTGCCGTTCATGCCGTTCCATCTGGCTGGCGGGCTGTGGGCGCTGCTGCTCTTTGTCGCGGGCGTCTTCATGACGGTCATCGTCTTCCTGGCGCTCTGTGTGTGGAAACGTGATCTGGCGATGCGCTTGCTGGGGTGGTTCTTCGCGCTGCTGCCTGAGCGCATCCGGACGAGGGTTGAGCCATTCGCTGGCAGCTTCGTTGAGGCGTTGTTGCGGCTGGTGGCGCAGCCCCGGCTGATGGCCGCCGCGATGGGCATCACGGCGGTCGCGGTGGCGTGTGACGCGCTGTTCGCATGGCTGGCGTTCCTGGCGATTGGCACGATGGTCCCGGTCGCGGTCGTGCTCTTTGGCTATACGCTCTATAACCTGGCCTATATGCTGCCCACACCTCCCGGCCAGATTGGCAGCAATGAGGTGATCGGCCTGGCGGTATTCGCTGGCATCTTTGGTGTCAGCCGTCTCTCGGTCGCCTCGATGTTTGTCTTCTCGCACCCCTGGACGGCGCTGCTGATGGTGGTCTCCGGGCTGGTCTGCGCGAGCTTGCTGGGCGTCGGCGTGCGCACGCTCTTCCGCCTCAAGCCGCCCCCCAAAGCCGGCGACGCCACCGGCGGCCCGTCACCGAATGGCCCGTCACCGAATGGCCCATCGTCGAGCGATAGACCGCCGAGCGGACTGGCGGCGTAGCCCTGCGCTTGCCCGGCGCGGAAAGCGATTGGTCGTGTGTCCCTCAGCGGCAAAGGAGTTTCTGTGCGTCTGGTGGCAGCGGAAAGCGCGCTTGTGGGTTGAGCCAGAGGATCGGGCTGGGTGGTGGCGAGGCGTCCCAGGCGGGGCAGAGCAGGAGGACGCTCAGGCGCTGGAGCGCGCGCAGGAAGTCGCGCGCATCGCGAAATCCGCGTTCGGCGAAGAACGTATCGCGTTTGGCCTCGGCGCGCAGGATGAGCGCTCGCATGATCGCGTGGCTATTGGGTTCGGTGGGTCCGCCGGGATCCAGACCAACCAGCAGGACATTGATGGCGCTGGGTGGCATCTGGCCGAGTTTGCCGCAGATCGCTTCGGTCAGCCTGCCATCGGTGACGGGCGCGCGCAGTCGCCGCGCCTCGACGTTGAAGACGATGTGGCTCTTGAACGTAACCGTGAAGTCGGGGCCGCGCTGCTTCTCGGCGAGGTAGCGCTCGTAGGTGAGGGCTACCCGGCGGTCGGCGAGCACATGGTAGGCGGCGCGCATCTCGAGCTGGAGGTCGCGCAGGCTCTCGGCGTCGCCTGCCTGGCGCGCCTTCTTGCGAATCTTGCCCGCATTCTCCTCCAGGAAGCCGCGAAATGGCCGCGAGCTCACCATCCAGCCCGCGCAGGCCTCGCGCAGGGGATGATGCTCGCCGCCGAAGATGGTCGCGAGCAACTCACTGTCGGTCATCGCGCGCACCTCATCGTCACTTGACGCGCTCTGGCTGGTCGTCTCGCGCGTCGCCGCTCGCTGGCAAACCAGCACGCTCAATCTACCACCGAGCGCGGGACGCTGGCAGGGACAGATAGCGGGGCGTGTGGAAAAGCGCCATCCCCGCGCCCGGCCAGATGGCTAGAGCGCGGGGATGACGTTGTTGGCGGAAGGCGCCGTGTCAGCGCGTGATGGCTAGCACTCGCTGTAGCCGCAGCTCACGCACTTCTTGCAGCCTTCCTCGTAATACATGGTGCTGTTGCCGCAGGTCGGGCAGAGATTGCCGTTGGTGGCGAAGCGCTGCCGCTCGCCGAGCGCGGGCTTGCTGGCGCGGGACGAGACGCCGCTGGCCGTTGGGCTGGCTGCCGACGATTCCGCCACATCCGCGTCCACCACCTGCGTGGCGCCCGCGAGGTGAGCGATGTGCAGCTCCAGCGCGCGGCCCACGGCGTCGGGCAGGCTGCGCACGCGATTCTCGCCGAAGCCGATGCTCGTGCTGCCGCCGATGCTGCGGAGTTGGTGGGCGACCTCATCGGCGCGCTCGTTCTGGGTGAGCGTGCTGTCGATCTGGAGATGGATCGAGATCAGGCGGCCCAGCGCCTCCGCCAGCGCCGCGACATCGGAGCCAGCCTTGCCGATGTTGATGAACACCTCCAGGATGCCATCATCATCACTGTTCAGTGTGACGTTGACCTTGCCTTCAGGCGCCCGCACCTGGCGCGTGTAGCCCTGCATGACCTCTGGCCGTGACTTCCGGCCGCCGGGATAGCGCTGTTTGTGCGCTTCCAGGGCGAGCGCGGTGGCGGCGGCGACCAGGTCGGCGTTGCTGGGCGCGGAGGGCTGACCGCCCGCCTGCTCGGCCTTGACGCCGACATTGAGCACCTGCTCGCCCTTGCAGCCGTCACGGAAGACGGTGATGCCCAGGCAGCCGGTCGCCCACGCCTGCATGTAGGCCTTGCCGACATCCTCGCGGGTCGCCCAGTTTGGCAGATTTATGGTTTTGGAAATACTATTATCGACCCCTTGCTGGAAGGCCGCCTGCATGCGGATGTGCCACTCCGGCGCGATGTCGTGCGCGGTGACGTAGGGGCGCAGCGCGGGGTGATGCTCCTCGGGATGCCCGTGCAGCGCGCCGTTCGCCTTGACGTACTCCAGCACGCCTTCTTTGTCGGTGATGTCGCTGGCCTCCAGCGCCCGCTGGAAGAAGGGATTCACGAAGTCGAGTACGCGGTAGGAGCCATCGGGCTGCTTGACGCGATGCTGGAAGGCCAGCGCGAAGATCGGTTCGATGCCCGACGAGCAGTCGGCCAAGATGCTGATGGAGCCAGTCGGCGCGACCGTGGTGCGCGTCGAGTTGCGCAGCGGGTGGTCGTGCTTGTAGATGCTGCGGCTGAAGTTCGTGAAGGCGCCGCGCACCTCGGCCAGCCGCGCCGACTCATCGGTGGACCAGTCATGCACGGCGCGCATGACGCGCTGGCCGAGCATGGTGGCCTCTTCGCTGTCGTAGCGCAGATCCATCTCGAAGAGCATCTCCGCCCAGCCCATCACGCCGAGGCCGATGCGGCGGTTGGAGTGCACCTTCTCCTTGACCTCTTCCAGCGGGAAGGGGTTGATGTCGATCACGTCATCGAGGAAGCGGGTGGTGAGGCGGGTGACGCGCTCCAACTCCGGCCAGTCGATCTCGCCATCGTGGACGAACAGCCCCAGGTTGATCGAGCCGAGATTGCAGGCGTCATACGGGCCAAGCCACTGCTCGCCGCAGTTATGCAAAGCTATGCCGTTGCCGATCATGCTGTGGACCTCGGCGACGGTCGTGTCGTAGACATCCGCCAGGCCCGCATCTTCGATCAGCGCGACTTTGGTGGTAAACGTCTCGCCGTTGGAGGCGCGCTTCTTGGCGGTGATCCAGGCTTTCAGTTTCGCCTGCTTGTCAGGCTGCATGAAGCCGATCTCGCTGGCGAAACGGTCGCGGTTCGCCTTGTCGATAATGACTTCGTACTGCGCCTTTGTTGCGTACTCGGCTGACTCGCGCTGGGCATTTGGCAGTAACGTTACGCTGGCCTCACGGCGCAGCCGTATCGCGCTGACGATGCCGAGGTTGAGCAAGAGTTGCTGGGTGTCAAGCGCCAGGCCTTTCGATGAGGTCGCCAGCCGCACCGAGCATGTGCCTTTCTCCGCCGAGCCAATCTGGACACTGCCGTCGGCGCTGAAGAGTCCGCGCAGGACGCCAACGACGGCGTCTCGGGGCGCTGCGAACACGCTCTCAGGGATGCGCTTCTCATCGGCGGCGTTGGCGGTGAGGCCTAGCGCCATGAAGAACGTGGCAGAGGAGCCAGCGAATGTAAGCTGCGTGTGGCCTTGGCGCTCGGTACGATTGCCGCGCGCGCCGAACCACTGGCCGATGCGCTCGCGCAGCGCGCTGGCGATGATCTCATCACCATGCGCCACCGCAAAGCCCAGGATGTCGCTGGTGTCGCCGCGCCGCACGTACCCATCGCCCAGCGCGTACCCCAACACTTCACCCAACTCCGCCGACCACTCGGCGGGTGGCTGCGCGTCGCCGCGCGCGACCCTTGCGTTGAGCCTGGCCTGCGACTGCGGGCCATAGCTGACCGCAGGCAATGCGCGCGAGGTGGACCAGCCGCCCTCTCCGCTCTGGAGCAGTAACGTATCGCCGTACTCCAGGGCATCGAGACGCTTGTAGCCCTCAGTGGTGAGGAAGCGATGGTTGGGGGTCGCGGTAATTTCCATGCCGTGACTGGTCGTCAGCTTGCGGACGGGAACCCGCGTCCCAGTCTGGAAGACGGGCGCGGCGCTCTGGAAGACGACGCCCGACTGCGCGACTTGCGCCACGCCATTGACGACGCCCTCTACCGTCTGCGACCACGAGCGCGCATCGGTCGTGACCACGAGTTCCTGGCCACTGGCATAAAGCGCGTCCATGCGGACGAGGCCCTGGCTGGTCGCCAGCCGCGTCTCGCCCACCAGACATGGGTTGGTTGCTTCCAGTAGTTCGATCTCCGGCGTCGGGTTGGCGCTGGAGCGGTTGGCGCGATCGAGGAAGACGAGGCCCGGATCGCCCGTCGCCCAGGCGGCGTCGATAATGCGCTCCATCACATCGCGCGCGCGCAGCCGCCGCACCTCCTCGCGGGTGTGCGGATCGATCAGCGCGTAGTCAGAATCGGCCTCGTAGGCGCGCATGAATTCGTCGGTGATCGCCACCGAGATGTTGAAGTTCGTCACCGAGCCGTCGCGCTTGCAGTCGATGAACTTCAGGATGTCAGGGTGGTCCACCCGCAGGATGCCCATGTTTGCCCCACGCCGGCTGTTGTGGCTGACAAAGCCGTTGGCGATGTAGGTATGGTTGTCCGCTACGGAGAGATCTACTGTTAACGCCTCATCGTCCTCGACCTCCATTACCTGATCGTAGAACTGGCCGTTGGTAAGGAAGAGCGCGAGTGCGCTATCACGTACCTCGGAGTGCTTCTCTGCCAGTGTCCGGAGCCGTGAGCGAGTCAGGTTGCGCGGAGCCGATACCCCAGGCAAGTAGTGCTGGATGTCGCGATAGAGCATACGGTTCGCGCCACGAGAGCCACGCTCTGGTCCGCTGCCACGCCCAGGCCCCTGGTAGACTTCGGCCATGGCCGCCGCCTGATGTGGCAGCACATCGTTGAACTCCCAGGCCTTGGTCAGTCCCGCTGCGAGGCGCTCCGACTTTGCTGTCGAGATGAAGCCGATGCGCTCGGCGTACTCGCGCAGTCCATCGCTCGTCATCACGCGCAGGCGATAGAGAGGGTTACTCCCAAATGCGCTTTCGCGATTGGTGGTTACAGTCACCGTCGCGGGGATGCCCAGCGCTAGCAGCAGTTGTTGCGCATCATCGATCAGTTCCCGCGAGACACTGGAAAGGCTGGAGTAGCCCTCGCTGGAAACCGACCCATCCGCGGAGAATAGTCCGCGCAGGAATCCGCGAGCGAACGCCGCGCCCGCCCGGAAGACAATCTCCGGGATGCGTGCGGTCAGCGCCGAAGTCTTGGTGACGCCGATGTGCTTGAGCCAAGCCACCAACTCGGTCGAGTTGAAGAAGTACGTCAGGCTGGCGTCATTGGGTTTGCGGTGCGCCAGTGGCGTCAGGCCAAACAGATCACTCGCCAACTGGAGGAGTCGTTCACCGACCTCTGGCTCACTTTCTGCCACTGTCAACATGAGTCGGCCCGTCGAGCCACCCGCATTGTAGTAGTTGATGGCGCCGTCGCCGATGAAGTAGCCGATGAACTCGCCTAGCTCGGCCGTTGGGCGCTCAGGAAAACGTACTGGCGTAGAGTTGAAATGCCGTACCCGCGCGAATGGCGGGAACTGATATTCGGTGACCTCAGGATAGGTGTGCTTCTGCAGGGCCACCCAGTCACCTGCGCGCAGGTCTTTCAGATGACGCCAAACATAGGCGCCTGTCTCATCGATCACGCGGACGCGGTGTTCCAGTGTGCCGGCAAAGTGATAGCCAGCAGACGTGCGGATACGGCGAATCGCGGCGATGCCGTTGTGATAGAACGCTTCGACCTGGCGCTGTCCTTCGTCGGTTGCGGCAGTGAACGGACGTTTAAGCGCATGCCAGCTCTTTGACTCGGCGTCCAGCGGTCCGAGCGTCCCGATGGGTACCATGCCAGCGGAGGTCGAGACTCGCGTGTCGGGTGTCACACAGCCGCCTTGTTTAACAGCCTCGGTCGCGCCGTCGAAGATCTTCATGAAGCTGACGGGACCGGATGCGACTCCATGTGTAGAAGCCACCATTGATCCTTCAGGACGAAGGCGCGAGAAGGAAAATCCCGTGTTGTGAATGGCTGTCAGACCATTCACGCCTGCCAGGTAGGTGCTGTGGTCCGCAACGGTGAAGTCGTAGAACGGAACCGACTCGGAAGGTCGCTCAACTGACTCGACGGTCGTCGCGCCCTGCGCCAGTCGCGCCAGCACATTTAGGCGGTCCGTGTACCGCTCATCCGCTAGTTGAAGGAGGGCCGTGATAGTGCGGCGTAGTGTCTCAACGCTGACGCCCAGACCTTCTTTCCAGCGGTGCAGCCAGACTTGATCCTCTCCGAGCGTCACCGGTTCGCGATGAATGGGTGTCGTGTTCGTCAAGACGCCAACGCTCTGGAGAATGTCCTCGATTGCGGAGAATGGAACGGGCAGGCGCCGGGCAGTCGAGTGTTCATGCGCGCCGCGTGTCTCCGCCAGCCGCGATGATTTGAGCGTATCGCGCAGTTCAGGGCCGATGAAGGCGCGCAAGTCGTCCACATATGCCTCGGAAGCCAGCTTCACTTCGTAGGTTACGCTGCGCCCCCTGCCGTAAGGCTCGCGCATGCGCAATGCGGGCGCCAGGCCAAGCAGCGAGCAGAGGGTATTCACCTTGCGCGCCAGGTATTCCGATGCTGTTGTGAACGTCACACGGTCGCGCGCATTGTCCACATAGCCATCTGAATCCACCAGGCCAGCAAGGAACGCGCCGATGACGCTAAGTGGCGACTTGGCGACCATCTCGGGGAATGGCAGTTCACCTTTGGGGCCAGGATAGATCTCGATCAATCCCTGGAAGGTCGCGATGAAGGCTTTGTCGGTTGTCGCCAGAGAGTAGAGGCCGCGCGCATCCTGTTGCACCGCGATGTGTACGTCGAAACGACGCGCAAGGATGTCACGAGCGCGTTCCAGCGAAGCCGTCCGACCATCAAAGAGGCGCCAGCGCAGCTTCAGGCGGCGTGGCTCACTATTTGGAACCTTCGCCCATCCGAGGCTGCCATCGCCGAGATAGTACCCCAGCAGCCAGGCGATTTCCTCGTCGAGGAGCGTTCCTGCCACACTGCGGTATTCGTTATGCGGCCAGCGCTCACGCACACTGGCGTTTGGCGTCAGCAGGATGTCTCCAGGCTTCAACTCATCTGCGCGCCGCTCCACCAGCCGTCCGCCATCGAAGACCATGAACGGATGCCAGCAACTGGTCGTAACCTCCAGGCCATTTGCGCCATGGATCCGCATCTGGTTTTCGAGCGCCACATCATAGCGCCACAGGTGGGTGATCTGGGCTGGCTCATAGGAGCCGTCCGCTGGATTGAGCGCCATCGTGCGGATGTTCATGTCGCGCACATCCATGATGGCATGGTCGCTGTGGATTACCTCGGCCCGTCCGGTCGCGCGCACGCGGTCATAGAGCGTCGCGATAGACTCGACGCCGCAGAAGGTCGTGAAAACGTGCGCATCGCCGGAGATGCAGCCGCCACCACTCTGGTGGATCAGCGCGGCATGCTTCACCGCGTCGAAGATGCCCTCCAGGCTATCGGGAACCGGCACCACATAGCAGGCGGAGAGCTGGAGGTTATTGCCCTTGCCCGCGTTCATCAGCGTTGGGGAGTTGGGCAGGAACTGGCGGCTCACCATCACATCGTAGAATTGTCCGGCGATGTCGTCAGGCGTCAGGCCATTTGGATCGGTCCACTGCTTCTCGGCTTCAGCCACCGCGCGTGAGACGCGCCAGACCAACTCGTCGGGCGTCTCGATCACCGTACCCTCCGGGTCGCGCAGCAGATAGCGCTCGCGCAGTACCCGTGTCGCCGCCTCAGACCACGCGCCCGTCGCGCGCTTGCGTCCACTGTCGCCCCGCGACCCGCCAGCCGAGTTATCCTTCCTGGTCTTCACCGCTGCCCCCTTACGCCAATGTCCAGCGCACATCGGGCGGCGAAACAGGTGTCTCGCCGCCACGCTCCAGCCGCGCTCACGTAGCGCGCAAAGATATTGTGCCTCCAATATGTAGTAATTTCAAGGGGTCAAGACACTACATCTAGTACTCTAGTCAAAAATAGGTCAAAGTCCCTATATGTTGTGTCAAGTAGGCGGGCGATAGGCGGCTGAGGTCGCCAATCGTCCTAGGTGGACGCTGCGGGGGCAGGCAGTCAGCGCCATTTGGTGGGCAGGAAAGTGTGGCGGCGCTGGCGGTACAATGCGGTGGGCGCGCGCAGCGGGCGCGGAGGCAGGCGACTGGATCACACTGGAGAAAGGGCGCGTGGATGCGAGCGGAAATCCTGTCCATCGGCACGGAACTGCTGCTGGGGCATATCACCGATACCAATGCGACCTACCTGGCGCGACGGCTGGCTGCGATGGGCATCGACCTGTATTTTGTCTCGCAGGTCGGCGACAACCTGGAGCGGCTGACCGAGACGCTGACCCGCGCGCGAGGTCGCGCCGATCTGGTCATCACCACAGGTGGGCTGGGGCCGACCGAGGACGACCTGACGCATGAGGCCATCGCGAAGGCGCTGGGCGAGACGCCACAGGTAGACCCAGCGCAAGAGGCCACGCTGCGCGCGTTCTTCGCCGAGCGCGGGATCGTCATGCCGGAGCGCAACCTCAAGCAGGCCTGGCTCATTCCCTCAGCCAGCGCGCTGCCGAATCCGCACGGAACGGCGCCGGGGTGGTGGGTCGAGCGCGACGATAAGATCATCGTCTCGATGCCTGGCGTGCCCTCCGAGATGATGCGCATGTGGGAGCATGAGGCGGAGCCGCGCCTGCGACCCCTGACGGGCGCCACACTCTTCACGCGCATCCTGCGGGTGGCGGGACTGGGCGAGTCCACCGTCGAGGAGCGGCTGGGCGCGCTCGTCCAAACGGAGAATCCGACGGTCGCCACCTATGCGAAGAGCGACGCAGTGGATGTGCGGATCACGGCGAAGGCGGCGACCGAGGAGGAGGGCCGCGCGCTGGTGGACGCGATGGACGCGCGGGCGCGGGCGGCGCTGGGCGAGCGCAACGTCTTTGGCGTGGATGATGAGACGCTGGCGGAGGTCGTCCTGCGTGCGCTGGAGACGCGCGGCGAGACTCTGGCGGTGATGGAGTCGTGCACGGGCGGCCTGCTCGCCAGCATGATTACCGACACGCCGGGCAGTTCGGCGGTCTTTCGCGGTGGCATCGTCTCCTACGCCACCGAGATCAAGGAGCGCTACGGCGTGCCAGCGGAGACTGTGCGCGAGTTTGGGGTGGTCTCGGTGGAGACGGCGCGGGCGATGGCGCAGGCGGCGCGCGTTGCGTTGGGCGCCTCGGTCGGGATTGGCGTTACGGGGGTCGCGGGACCAGAGCCGCAGGAGGGCAAGCCGGTCGGCGAGGTCCACATCGCGGTGGCCAGCGGCGCGACTCTGCGCGACACGACCCAGCGCTGGCGTGGCCCACGCGCCTACATCAAGAGCCGCGCCGCGCTGACCGCGCTGAACCTGCTGCGGCTGACACTGAGCGACGCCAACTAGCCTGCCCGCCTCGGCGGAACAACAACAGCGCCCCGCCGGGCGAACCGGGACGCGCTGGGCGTCGGCGCCGGGCGGGGCAGCTTCATGCGCTCACTACGCGCGAGCGGGGCGCTGTCAGTTGCGGCTGGCCAGCAGATCATCCGCGCCGATGGAGCCGAGGATCACGTCGAGCGCGTCTTCAGCCCACATACGTCCGCGGGCGGCCTTTGCCTCGGAAGTCTCGATGCGCTTGCGGGCGGCGAGCGAGGCGCGGGCGCGCACGACCCGCACGCCAGCCTCCGCCAGCACGTTCGCCAGTTGGTGGTGGCGCTCGCGGGCCGAGCTCTCGTCGGCGTGGCGGAACTCGCAGAGCGGCTGGCGGATCATCACCAGATACCCGCGCGAGACAGGATACGCGCCGGTCAGAAAACCCTGCCCGGCGCGTTTATCGACTGAGGTCGTCACGATATAGTCCTGCCCGTCCGCGGTGATCACCCGCGAGCGGAGCCGCTCATCGGCATAGGTGAGGCAGGCGCGCACTCCTCCTACCGATGAGCCAACACGGGAAAACTGACGCTCCCGCGCGGCGTGTTGCACGCCAGTGCTGGTTGCCATGTCGCTGTCGCCTCCTGGTCGTTCGCAATGGTCGAATACACATGCGTCCGCGCCAGAACAGTCCAATGATCCCAGGCGTTGCCCAACGAATGGTCGCGCTCGCTTGCGCCCTCAGCGCCACACAAGGCGCGTGGGCGGTCCCTTACCGCAGTGATGCGATGAGGTGAGATGATAAATGAACGACGATAGCCAAGTGTCAGCGCGCCGCGACCACGCTCTACGAGCCGGGGGGATGGCTTTTCTGGATTGGTTGCTCTCACTAATACTAAGCGATTCTGGCGCCAGAAATTACCACTCATCAGTACTAACGGCGCTATTTGCTGAGAGATTGATGAGAATCGCAGGCGCCGGAGGCGAGCGACAGGCGCCGCGACCGAGCGTAGCGCGGAGTGAATGGTATAATCAGCGCCAGTATCGCGGGATGAGGCCGCACTCGACTGACGGCGCGAAAGAAGGCGTGAGGCGCGCGTGTGAATCAGCAAGAGCCGGATGCGGACGGGCGGCGCGCCCAGGCGGCGCCGGATGAGACGCGCAAGCCGCGTCTGCTGGTGGTGGATGACGAGCAGAACATCGTAGATTTTATCCGGTTGGGCATGCGCTACGAAGGCTTTCAAGTGGACCAGGCAGGCGATGGCTACGTCGCGCTCGACCTCGCGCAGCGCTTGCGTCCCGATGCGATCATCCTCGACGTGATGCTGCCGACGATGGACGGCCTGGAGACATGCCGTCGCCTGCGCGAGAACGAGGCGACGGCGGATATTCCCATCCTGATGCTGACCGCCAAAGACGAGCTACGCGACCGCGTCGCCGGGCTGGAGATCGGCGCTGACGACTATCTTACCAAGCCGTTCAGCTTCGATGAGTTGCTGGCGCGGGTGCGAGCGCTGCTCCGGCGGCAGCGGCGGATCGTAGCGGCGGGCGGACCAGGCGGGCGGACGCTGCGGGTCGCGGACCTGAGCCTGGACGAGGCCGCGCGCGAGGTCAAGCGCGGTGAGCGGATAGTCGAGCTGACGGCGACCGAGTACAACCTGCTCCACCTCTTCATGACCCATCCGCGCCAGGTGCTCGACCGCCAGACCATTCTCAACCGGGTCTGGGGCTACGACTTCATGGGCGAGACAAACATCATCGAGGTCTACGTGCGGTATCTGCGCGAGAAGCTGGAAGACGACCCCAGCGCGCCCAAGCTGATCCAGACGGTGCGCGGCGTCGGCTATGTGATGAAGGGCTAGGTGGAGCTGCGAGATGGCGTTCCATTCGCCTGACGCGCCCGCCGACACGCCAGAGATGCGCGGAGGCGAGCCAACCGCGCTGCTCACCGCGCCGCGGGCGACCAGACAGCGACATGGCTTCTCGCTCTGGCCCCGCACCCTGCGCTGGCGCCTGATCCTGGCGTATGCCCTGCTGCTCGGGCTGATCTTCGCGTTGCTGGGCGTCGCGCTGAATGTCCTGATTGCGCGGACGCTCTACACCTCGGAGTTTGGCTTCTTTCAGACGGAAGCGGTGGCCGCCGTCAGCGCCAGCCAGCCGCGATTCGACGCGCTTACCCACGGCGAGGCGACGACCTGCGCTGGCGCGCTGCCGTATGAGGCGGCATTCAGGCAGGCGATTGCCGATCCTATCGTCGCCTCCCACAGCGGCAGCATCGCGGGCGTGTATCTGCTCGATGGCTCTGGCGCGACGCTGGCGCCGCTCAGTGCGCAGGCCAGCGTCAGCGCCGCGCGCTATCTGGCGCGTGGGCGGCTCGCCACGCTGGCGAAGCAGGCCTCCGCCGCCTTCAATACGAGCGGCGCGCAGACAGGCTCGCGCCAACTCGGCAATGTGGGTTACTTCATGAACAATCGCGCGACACCCTACGGCGTGGAGCTGGTCGCGCTGCGCTATTACACCACGGCGGGCTGCGCGGGTCCGCGACAGGCGGCGCTGGGTTATGTGGAAATCGTGACGACCTTCACGCGCACCCGCGTCGCGCTGGCCTCGATTCGCCTGCTGCTGTTCATTATCATGGCGGCGTTGTTTGTGGTCGGGCTGCTGGCTGGCGCGCCGCTGGTCGCGGTGGCCTTGCGCCCACTCGCCAGGATGACACAGACGGCGCGACGGGTAGCGGCGGGCGATCTCAGCCAGCGGGTGCGCCTGCAGAGCGCCGATGACGAGATGGGGCAACTCGCCGCCACCTTCGATGAGATGGTGGCGCGCATCGAAGCGGCGTTTGGCGCGCGGCGGCGCTCGGAGGAGCGAATGCGTGAGTTCATCGCCGACGCCTCGCACGAACTGCGCACGCCGCTGACCAGTATTCGCGGCTATACCGACGTGCTGCTGCGTGGCGCGGGCGACGACGCCGAGACGCGCAACCGCGTGCTGCTGGCGACCCGCCGCGAGGCCGAGCGGATGTCGCGGCTGGTCAACGACCTGCTGACTCTGGCGCGGCTGGATATGGGGCGTCCGCTGGAGACGCAGCCCGTCAACCTGATGGCGCTGGCGGGCGAGTGTGTGGACCAGGCGCGCATCCTGGCCGGGCAGCGCGAAGTGATGATGCGGACGGATGGCGGCGGTCGCCTGATGGTGGTGGGCGATCCCGATCGGCTGAAGCAGGTGATCCTGGCGTTGCTGGACAACGCGCTGAAATACGGTCGCCAGACGCCGGATGGCTGGGCGCGGCTGAGTGTGGGGCGCCGCGAGGGGCAGGCGCTGGTGATGGTGGAGGACAATGGGCCAGGCGTTGCGCCCGAAGACCTGCCACGGCTCTTCGAGCGGTTCTATCGGGCGGAGCGGGCGGCGCGAGCGCGTCGCATGACGTCTGGCCCGGCGTTGGCGAGCGCGAATCGCGGGGCGCCCATGTCGTCTGTTGCGGCGGCGAGGGGCAAGCCGGAGGGCAGCGGCCTCGGTTTGGCTATCGCTTACGCCATCGCCCAGGCCCACGGCGGTACGCTGACCGCCAGCAATCAGCCTGGCGGCGGGGCCTGCTTCACGCTGTCCCTGCCGATGGCGGCGGCTCCGGCGGCCACCCAGCCGGATCGAGCGCCCCGCCCAGGCGCATGAGCCGCAGCGCGCGGCGTGTCGCGTCGGCCAGCAGCTCCGGCGCGCGGGCCATGCTCTCAGCCAGGCTGAGTGGCCCCGGCGCGAGCGGCAGCGCGGCGTCGATCTCCAGCCTCGACAGCGCGGCGTGATCCAGCGCGACCTCGCCGACGAGGGCCAGCGTGTGGGCGCCTGCCTTGCGCGCAGCGTGAGCGACGGCCCCGGTGATCTTGCCATAGACAGTCTGCGCGTCGAGCCGCCCCTCTGCCACAATGACGAGCGATGCGCCACGCGCCCGCTCCGCGAAACGCAGCGCCTCCAGCAGCAGCGCCGCGCCGGGCGTCAGCGTCGCCGACGTGAAGGCCAGCAGCGCCGCGCCAAGGCCACCCGCCGCGCCCGCTCCTGGTGTCGCGGCGACATCCCGGCCCAGGTCACGCGCGATGATGCCAGCATAGTGGGCCAGGGCTGCGTCGAGGGTGGCGGCCATCGCCGCATCGGCGCCCTTTTGCGGGCCATAGACGGCGCTGGCTCCGAGCGGGCCGCACAGTGGATTGGTGACATCGCAGGCTACGCGGATGCGTGACTCCGCCAGACGCGGGTCCAGGCCAGCGGTCTCGATGCGCGCGAGACGCGCCAGGGCCGCGCCGCCTGGCTCCAGGTCACGCCCATCGGCGTCCAGCAGGCGCGCGCCGAGGGCCTGCGCCATGCCAGCGCCAGCGTCGTTGGTCGCGCTGCCGCCGATGCCGAGGATGAAGTCGCGGCAGCCCGCATCGAGGGCGCGCTGGATCAACTCACCGAAGCCGCGTGTGGTGGTGTGGAGTGGGTCGCGCTGGACAGGGGTGATGAGGGTGAGGCCAGCGGCGGCGGCCATCTCGATCACAGCGGTTGGCGTGGCGTCATCGCCGCCCAGTATGCCCCATTGCGCGTGGACTGGCGCGCCGAGCGGCCCCGTAACCGTGGCGTCGAGCAGCCGCCCGCCCGTCGCGCTGACGAGCGTGCTGGCCGTGCCTTCGCCGCCGTCCGCCACCGGGATGACGATGATCTCGGCGCCGGGAAGCGCGTCGGCGAGGACGCCTGCGATGATCGTGGCGACAGCGGGCGCGTCCAGGCTGCCCTTCAGCGCCTGGGGCGCGACGATGATTTTCGGAGTTGGCATCGCGGCGTCCTCACGCGAGGCCTGCTGGCGCCTAGCCGATGTGCGGCTCGCGGCGCGGCCAGACCACGTTGTCCACGTCTTTGAGCGCGGTCAGGGCGACATCGAATCCGGCGACCTGCCCGGCGTAGAACGGCACGTCTGGGCCTTCCTGCGCCGCCTGCCAGGCCGCCAGTCCCTTCTCGCGGTCGGCCACCACCTGCGACCAGACCGCGAAATCGTCGATCTGGGCGCCTTGCTCGGCCAGGAAGCTGGCTACACCGTTCAGAGCCTGGGCCTCGCCGCGCCAGTGCATGGCGTCGGCGCGCGTGTCGGCGTTCTGCGCCTCGGACTGCGCCCGCCGCGCCCAGATGCGGATGCGCTCTATCGTCTGCTCACGATTCATCTGCTTGCTGTGCCTTTTCTTGTGGAACGCGATATACTGAAACGAAGGAGATGACCTGCGCAACTCAGGGGAGGGAACGGAGCAGTTCCCGCACCGCGTCGTCGGCGATGCGCCCTTCGAGCCGTTCCACGCCATCCACCTCGATCACGGGGATGCGATAGCGGTAGCGCTCGAACAGTTCGGGGTTGGATCGGATGTCGGTCTCGCGCAGGTCAACGCTCTGGTCACTGTCCGCCAGAGCATCTTCCAGGTACGCGCGCGCCTCATCGCAGAGGTGGCACCCCGCCTTCGCGTACAACGTCACCACATGCATCGGGTGTTTCGCTCCCAGGGCGCCCCAGCATGGGGCGAGGCTGCTCGCACACGGGCGCGCTTCGGCGGTGTTCCCACGTGCGCGCCTCCGTTGCGGATGATAGCATACGCCTGGCGATGGGGCCAAATGGCGCCGTTGCGGCGGAGCGCGAAAAGAATAGCCAGGCGATACGAAACACGCAATGCGAGCGGCGCGTATATATCTATGAGGCCACTCTCGCACGCTGACACGGTGAATAACCTTCGCCATCATGCAGCGACGCGACCTTGAGGGCCTGGAGGTGACCCACATGACAGAGAAGGCACAGCGACAGGACCGGGAAGACGCGCGCGATGATCGCGAGCAGTCTTCCACCGAGCTGTCGGCGGAGGCGGCGCATGAGCGCGCCACCCAGAACGATGTAAATGTGGAAGCGTCATCCGAGCGCGACGCCGACGTCGCGCCCCGCGCCCGCGCCCGTCGCGCCCCACGCAAGAGCGCGCCGGAGACCGCGACGGCTGCGTCCTCGCAGGAGCCACTGGCGCTCTCGCCAGTGGAGGCCGACGAGATGGAGCTTGAGGCGCAGGGATTCACTTCAGAGGAGGCGCTGCGCCTGATCGAGATGTCGAAGCGGCTGGAAACCTCCGCCGAGGCCCGCGCCTCGCAGGCGGAACTGAAGCGCCTGCGGTTCGCGCAGTGGCTGATCGAGCGCGGTATTCTGGATGAGTTTCGCGCGTAACGCTATCTTCCGGGGCGCGCCCGTACATTCGGTCGGCGGCGCGCGTCCGGGCAGGATTCTCTCAGGCATCATCCGGCGACCAACACAGCGATAACCCCGAATGATACGCAAAAGGGCGTCACGCTCCCCTGGTAGGAGTGTGACGCCCTTCCCTGTAGTTGCGGCGGGCGCTAGAGGCCCTGGCGCAGACGGGCGAGGCGAGCTTCAGCGCGGGCGACGACCGTCGTAGAGACACCGATGGGTTGCGCCTTGCCGATGTAGCCGGAGCGGAGCTTGGCGCCCTCGCGCCAGTAGGCGTACCAGTATGGCCCGTGTCCTGGGCCGCGCTTGCAGGTGCCACAGGTTGGCTTGCCGCACTTGCGGAACTGCAACTGATACGTGATGTGCAGATCTTTTGGTAGAGTTGCCATGCGACGCTATCTCCCTGAGTAGTGATCCACCCGCGTCGGTGGCCGTCGCGCATGCCGCCTGGGGTTAGGCGCTGGCGTGGCCCTGGCGCTTCAATCGAGGGGTTCGAAGTGTCTGCGGTTTTAAACGAGCGCTCGGCGCGGGCTTGCTCGCTTTAATCAATCTGGCTATTGAGGCGACCGGGGGCGCCGCCGCGCTGCACGCTCCCCGGTCCATAGGCCAAGACGAGCAGGCGCGCGGCCAGGTCTCACTCTCGCTGAGGAGGGAGGTTTGGGTCAGGCGCGCCTGGCGCCGCATGCTACAATGGCCACGAATCAACTCATCCGCAGGCGGGCGGACGCTCGCCAGGCACAGTGAGGATGTGGCATGGCACGGGAGCTGGTCAACGATTTTCTGGTCGTCTCACGCTATTCTGAGCCGCCCGCGCAGGCGACTGTTACCCAGGCGTTCTCGGCGGCGGGCCTGGGCGCCCCCACCTATGAGGCGGCAACCCCTGAACCATCCAGCGCAGGCGCGGCGCCGCCCGCGAGCCAGCGCCTCGGCGTCTATCGCCTGGTCGCGACGCCCACAGGCGCCACGCTGCGCCTGAGCGTGACGCGCCATGATTCCGCTGCGCTGGCGGGGATGGGCGAAGGGGCGTTCACCCAGCTTACCCGGCGTGTCAGCGCGGAGGATGCGCAGACCCTCCGCACAGGTGTCCTGACCTTCGACATGCGCGTGAAATCCGAGGAGCAACGGGCGCCAGAGGCGTTGCGCTGGGCGCTGGAGGCGCTGCGGGCGCTGGTGAGTATGACGGGTGGGGCAGTCGTGGACCCTGCCGCGCAGACCGCATGGGGCGTGACGCAACTTGCTTCGATGCTGACTGGCTCGCCCACCACGCAATTGAGCGTCCACGACGAGGCCTGGGGCGCCGACAGCCGCTGGCTGCATACCCACGGGTTGCAGAAATTTGGTCGGCCAGAGCTTGACCTCGCCGCGATCCCGGTCGCCCTGCGCAACGAGGCCGAGGCCTTCCTGCTGGAGGTCGCCGAGCGGCTGGCCCTGGGCGAGCGGCTCGTCGCCGGGCAGGAGATCGACCTGGATGATCTGGGCGTCGTGGTCGCCGTGACCGTCGCGCCCGATGGGGAACACCTCGCGCCCTACACCCGCCTGCGCCTGGCCGACGCTCCCGCGCCTGGCGAGCGGCAGAGCGTCGGCGTGGGACGGCTCCTCACGCGCATGGCGCTGGCCGATGCGCAGCGACGACGGGCAGCGGGCGATGCGGCGGGCGCGCTTGAGATCATCGAGCGGGCGCTCTCGGCTGATAGTGATGACTGCGCGGCGCTCTTCCTGAAGGCGGGCATCCTGCTGGATAGCCGACGCCCACATGAGGCGATGGAGCTGGGCGAGTTGATGGAGCTGCGCACGCCGATGGACTATCGCGGACCACTGACCGTAGGGCTGGCGCTGCTGACCATCGGACGTTCACGCGAGGCGCTCAACGCCTTCGATCGCGCCATCGAGCGCGAGCCGGAGTCGGCGCAGGCGTTCGCGGCCCGCGCCGAGGCCTACCGGCTGCTTGGCGATGAACGGCTGGCGGCGGTGGACCGCGCGCGGGCGGCGTATCTGGGCGTCTGAGCGAGCTGGCGGGGGCGTCTCTTTGGCGCAAAATGGTTTGACATCGCTCAGGCCCGCGTATACACTGCTACACATGCCTGCTCGCAGGGGCTATCGCATGGGCGCCCGCCCGCGCGCCAGAGGATGCCGCGCCGGGGCGGCTGGACAGGACGCCAGGCCAGCCCGCTTCGGTGAAACATACGCGCGGAGGCGACGTATACTGTTATTAAGAATGGGCGCCTGACGTGGCGCCCGGTGAGCGACGCAGGCGCTCGCCTTTACCGAGACTGAGGGATGGGGAACCGTGTCGGACTTGCAATCACTTGGTCAGGTCGCGAGTGACTACCTGGCCATGAAGCACGCCGCGCGTGAGAGCGCGCTGCCCAAGTCACGTTCGGCCATCCGTCTGTGCGCGAATGCGATTCGCGCGGCGCATCGCGACGAGTTCGATCTCGTCAATCGCAACATCGCGCAGGCGGGTGAATTGTTGCGCGAGATGGCGGTCGATCTTCACGACCACCTCGATATCTTTTATGCGGGCTTCGTCGCTGACGCGCAAAAAGAGTACGCTGAGGCGGCCCTCACCGCCGCATTGATCCAGCGGCGCCCGTTGCCGCTGCCAGGTGAGTTGGGCATCGAGTGGGCGCCCTACCTGAATGGTTTGGGCGAGGCGACCGGTGAACTACGCCGCTATCTGCTGGACCGCATGCGGCAGGGCAAGCTGGATGGCTGCGAAGACATCCTGCGCGACATGGATGAGATCTACGGCCTGCTCATCTCGCTGGACTTCCCCGACGCCATCACGGGCAATCTGCGTCGCACCACCGACGCGACGCGCGGCATTCTGGAAAAGACGCGCGGTGACTTCACGCTTGGCGTCACTCAGGCGCGCTTCACAGAGGCGCTGGCCCAGGTCGAGGACGATCTGCGAAGATTGTATCGCCTGACCGACCGCTAGACCCGATACGCCGCGTTCGTCACGCTGCTGGCGGGGCGCCGTGTTGTGTCGCGGATAATCCACTGTCGCGTCGCGCTACTAGACATGAAGCGAAGACCCCGGTCAACCCGTTATAACATGCAGCCAACCGTGCGCGGGCGCCTCCCGATCAGCCCGCGCGCCCCAGCGAAGATCAATCCGCAGCGCGGCGCCTGCCGTGAGCGACGCTCAGCTTGCCTGCCATGCAGCGGTCGGCCACATACGACAAGCGGACAGAGGAGCCTATCTCATGACGCAGAGCGCCCAGCAGGGATCGCCTTCGGGGATGTCAACGGCGACGGAGCGCCTGCGCGGTGGGGCTGAGGTGGTCGCGCGGCTGGCAGGACGCAGCCGGACGGCGCTGGCTGAGCAACTCGGACAATTGCGCGGACACGTCGCGCTGCTGCGCTCGCCACTGCTACTGCTCCCAGCGACTCCGGTCCTCTGCGCCACCGTCCTGTTGTATGCGCGCGGAACCACACCAAGCTGGGGGCCAGTCGTCCTGACGCTGTTGTCCAGCGCGCTGGCGTTGTTGGGTGTGGGCGCGCTGCCCGTGCGACGCCCGCTCACGCTGGGGGCGTTGCGCGAGGCCTGGCGTCCGCAGCCGCGCGGCAGAATGAAGCGGATGAGCGCGAGCGACCGCTATGCGACGCGCCTGGGAAGCGCGCTGCTGACGTTGGCGGTGGTCTGCGCGGCGCCGCTGGCATTCGCGAGCCGGGGCGCCATGTGGCTGCTGGTGGGGTTTGCGCTGGTTGTCCTGCTCTTCTACAGCGTGAACGGCGTGCGGCCGCTCCTTACCCCAATTGATGAGGTGATCGCGGCGTTGTGCCTGGGACCGGGGATGGTCGCGCTGACGGCGATGGCGCAAAGAGCGACGATGACGCCACGCGATTGGCTGATCGCGGCGGCGTTCGGTTGCATGGCGCTGGGTGTGCTGGAGGGGCAGCGGCTGAGCGCGTCGCCCAGGGAAACCGCGCAGCGCGGTCGGACTCTCGGCGCGCGGATCGGCCCGCGGCGTGCGCTGCTGGTGGCGGGCGGCGCGATGGCGGTGGGTTTCGCGCTGGCGGTGGCGCTGGCGGTGGCGCCGCCGACCCTGCCGGGCGCGCTGCTGGCGCTGATCGCTTTCCCCATGGCGCTGGTCGCGCTGAGTGGCCTCGGCGCGAGCCGCTATGCGCCATCACGTCAGCTCGCCGCCGCCCAGCTTACGCGCGCCTATAACTGGTTCGGGCTGGCGCTCACGGTCGGCGTCGTCGCGACGCTGATCGTGCAGGGGTTCATCGGCGCGCTTGTGCATTCGCTCATTGGCTGACACACACGCCAGACATCGAGGCGCAGAGTGGAAGATGCTCCCCTTGACCAGATCGCGCTGATGCTCGTGCAGGAGCGGCGTCTGGCGCTCGCGCTGGCGCCCGCCGACCGCTGGACTGACCTCTATGGCCAGCGGATGCTTCGGCTGGAGTTTCCCAGCGCCGCCCGCGAGATTGGCTGTGCGGCGCGCGACCAGGCGCGCGACCTCAGTGAAGCGCTGTTTGGCTGCGGCGCGATGGCTCTCCCAACTGACTGGACGTATGGGCCGTCGGCGCGCCACGCAGTTGATCGCCAGCTCGCCGACACGCCCGATGCGCCGTTCCTCTGGTATACCCGCTTTGCGCCGCCGGATGAGGCGACCGGCGTAGCGCCACGCCCTATCAGCATCGCCCTATTTCGTGCGGCCCCGCTCGATGAGATGGCGCCCGATCCGCGGGTGTCCGCCGGGGCGCTGTGGCTGCCGCTCGCTGCGCTCCAGACGCTGATGCGCGGGGCGCGGGTGGAGGATGCGCTAGCCTTGGCGGGTGTCGAAGCGCGGCTGGCCGCTGGCGTAGCGTTACCCAGCGATGGCCTCATCTATCTGCCTGCCGACGTGGGTGAGCGGATGCTGCCACGTATTGCCGCAAAGTATGGCGAGCGCGTCCTGTTCGCCATGCTGCGGGAAGACGCCTGACACTATCATCCGCCGCCGCCCAGACAAGCGTCGGTGGAGTAGTTGAGCGTCGCGGGATCGCCTGCGTTGTCATCGGTAGGATTGAAGGTGACCTGCCCCTGTCTGCCCCCGAACGTCGTTGTGTTCGTCACCTTGATGTTGACTGATTTCTGGGGGCCCAGCGTACCCTGGTTTGGCGTGACCGAGATTCCGGCGAAGAAGTCTGGGACTTGCGCTTGCCAGCCGAGCGGCTGATCGCCCTGGTTGGTCAATTGAACGACTGTGGCCTTCTGGTTCTTCTGGCAGCCAAGGTGGATCGAGTTCGGCTGGACGCTGAGCCAGTTGGCGGGTGGAGTGGGTGTCGGGCTGGGCGATGGCGTCGGCGTGACGGTCGGGGTCGGCGTGGCATGTGACGTCGTGGCGCCAGCGCCCGGCACGAGCGAGTTGAAGTTCGAGCCGAGGGTATTGCCTAGCGCGCTACCCACCATGACACCCATCGCGATCAGGATGACAAGGGCGGCGGCTACAGCGGCCAGCAGGCCGGGCGAGATTCCGCCAGACGCGCGTGGCCGCGGCCATGCGGCGCCAGCCCCACCACCATCCGGGAAGCGCGGCTGTCGCCCCGTCGGCCCGTGGTAGGCGGCGTCCCAGAGCGTTGCGTCTGGATTAGCGGCGGCGGCGCCGTAGAGGGCTTGTGGCGGCGCTGCCCCGGCTAGATCCGCTGAGTCGCGCAGGCTCATGAGCGCGCCCCCGGCGCCAGCG
>DASVWQ010000046.1:0-2306 GCA_036393135.1 Ktedonobacterales bacterium | reverse complement strand
TACAGCGGGCATCTACGCCAGCATCAACGAGGTCATCAGCTACGACATCTCTTCCAAGGTGGCCGAGGCGATTGGCTATACCCCAGAGCAGGCCGTCACGACGGCGCCAGCGGTGGTCGCCTCGCGGGCGCAGGCGGCGGCGGCAGCGGCGGCAGCGGCGCGCATCGCCAGCAACGACACCGGGCGCATCACTCGCCCGCCGGTCGTAACGGTGATGGGCCATGTGGACCACGGTAAGACGTCGCTGCTCGACGCGATTCGCAATACGCGCGTGGCGGCGGGCGAGGCGGGCGGCATCACCCAGCACATCGGCGCCTATCAGGTCGAGATCAACGGGCGCAAGATCACCTTCCTCGATACTCCTGGCCACGAGGCCTTCACCGCGATGCGCGCGCGTGGCGCCCAGGTTACAGACATCGCCATCATCGTCGTCGCGGCGGATGACGGCGTGATGCCGCAGACCATCGAGGCGATTGACCACGCCCGCGCCGCCCAGGTGCCGATCATCATCGCGCTCAACAAGATCGACAAGCCCGGCGCGAACCCCGATCACGTCAAGCAGCAGCTTGCCGACCGCGATGTGGTGATCGAGGAGTACGGCGGCGATGTCATCTGCGTGCCAGTCTCGGCCAAGAAGAACATCGGCATCTCCGACCTGCTAGAGATGATCCTGCTGGTGGCCGACATCCAGGACTTGAAGGCCAACCCCAAGGGCGCGGCGCAGGGCGCTATCATCGAGGCGAAGATGGCCGCCAGCAGCGGCGTGACCGCCTCGGCGCTGGTGCAGGAGGGGACGCTGAAAGTCGGCGACATCATCGTCGCTGGCACGCTCTATGGCAAGGTTCGCGCGATGTTCGATGACGCGGGCAAGCGCATCGTCAAGGCGCCGCCCGCGCTGCCCGTCAGCATCCTGGGCCTCTCGGAGGTGCCTGCCGCTGGCGACCGCTTCGAGGTGGTTGGCGATGAGAAGACGGCCCGCGCGCTGACCCAGGAGCGGCGCGAACAGGAGCAGCTTGCCGCCCAGCAGTCCATCACCCTCGACACGCTCTATGCGCAGATGCGCGAGGGCAAGGTGAAAGAGTTGAACCTGCTCGTCAAGTCGGATGTGCAGGGGTCGGCGGAGGCGCTGAAGCACTCGCTCTCGCAGATTGGCGACGAGAACCTGAAGGTGCGCCTGATCCACGACGCCATCGGCAATGTCAGCGAGTCGGATGTGAATCTGGCGTCCGCCTCGAAGGCCATCATCATCGCCTTCAACGTCAAGATCGACGCGGCGGCCCAGCGCCTCGCGCAGATCGAGGGCGTGGACATCCGTAGCTACGAGGTCATCTACAAGCTGGTGGAGGACATCGAGGCGGCGCTCCAGGGCTTGCTGGAGCCGGTCTACAAGGAGCAGATCGACGGCCACGCCGAGGTCATCCAGATCTTCAAGGCGGGACGCCAGCTTGTCATCGGCGGCTGCCGCGTGACGGATGGCAAGCTCACGCGCGGCTCGCAGGTGCGGGTGCGACGTAAGAACGAGACGGTCTACACCGGCGAGATCCAGTCGCTGCGACGCGGCAAGGACGACGTGCGCGAGGTGCTGACGGGCTTCGAGTGCGGCGTGACGCTGGAAGAGTTCAACGCGCTGGAGATCGGCGATATTGTCGAGACCTACAGTCGGGTGCGGGCATAGGCTCGGCCCGCATTCGGCCCGCAGCCAGCCTGCCGTGAGGCCGCACGCAGGGCGCGGAGGAGACTTCCGCCCGGCTTGCGGCCCCGCCGTCTGTGGGCATATGCTACCGATGACGGGCGCCTCGCGCTCAGAAGGCTCGCGCTGGTGGACAGCGCAGCAGCCGGGCGTTGTGGCTGCTCGCTGGAGGTGATAGATATGCCAAATACGCGCCGTCAGGATCAACTCGGACGGGTCATCGCGCAGGATCTGAGCGAACTGATGCGCCTGCGGGTCAAGGACCCACGCATCGGGTTCGCCAGCATCACCAGCGTCGCCGTCTCGCGCGATCTGAGCCTCGCGAAGGTCTACATCAGCGTGATGGGGACGCCGGAGGAGCAGCGCGAGACGATGCGAGGGCTGCGCCATGCCGCCGGCTTCCTGCGCCACGAGCTGGCGCAGCGTCTGAGTGTGCGCCATGTGCCGGAGATCACCTTCGTCCTCGATGAATCCATCGCGCGCGGCGCCCGCATGCTCGAACTGATAAACCAGATCAGCCACGAGCGGACATCTGGCCAGACAGCTGGTCAGACATCAGGCGCCGTCGCCGCGCCCACCACGAGCGACCCGCAGGAGGGTTGAGGCCGCGCCGCAA
>DASVWQ010000045.1:0-5167 GCA_036393135.1 Ktedonobacterales bacterium | reverse complement strand
CACCCGCGCGGCGGTCTCGCGGCTGGAGGTCGCGGCCATCCTCCTGCTGATGGCGGGCGATGGCTACATCAACGGCAATTTCATCCAGCCGATCAGCGTTGGCTGGGGCGCGTTCATCGATCTGATGCACTTTCTGCCGCTGGCGGCGTTGGTCTGGATCGGGATCGAGCTGCTGCGTCCGGTGGATGCGGCGGGCGAGGCGCAGGCGCGGCGGCGCGGGCTGCGGGTCGGCGTTACGATCCTGGCGGCGCTGGCGACCATCACCTGCCTCGTCATGATCGGCCTCGGCGTCTTCGCCCCGCAGCTTGGCGTCGGTGTGCAGGAGTTCTCCGACTGGATGGCGGTCATCCTGGCTGGCGGCGGCGCGATCCTCTGGTTCGCCAGTCTGTTCGCTGGTCGGCGGGCGTAGGCGGCTGACAGCGCGTGCGGCGCGTCGTTCTGGCAAGGCGGCGCGCGTCGTGTGTAGAGTAATGGCAGGTCTGGCGCGTCCGCTGGAGCCTGCCATTCGCTCTGGGAAGGAGACGCCGCTATGCGAGCCGTCGAGCGGGCGCCCGCGCGCGGGACTGCTGGTGTTTCACCATTCCTGCTATGGCTCATCTGGCTGTTCTGGCTCTTCTTTCTGGTCCAGCCACTGAGCCAGTCGCTCGCCCTGCCTCCTTCGCCACTGAAGGCGATCAGCCTGGGCGGGCTGGCGCTCTTTATCGCGCTCTACCTCATCGCCACCTGGCAGAATGCCTGGCGTCTGAGCCGCGAGACGCCGGAAGACGCGCCTGAGCCGCGCTGGCTGGCGTGGGGGCCAGTCGCCGCGCTGACCATCCTGGCGGTCGTCATGACGTTGATGGCGGGCGAGACGGCGCTGGGCAGCATGATCTATGTCAGCGCGGCGCTCTGCGGGCGACTGAGCGGGCGGCAGGTGATCTTCGCGGTGGCGGGACTGACGGCGCTTGTCGCGTCGCTGGGCTACGCTATCCATGCCTCGCCCGAAGCCGTCGCTCAGTTTCTCTTTATTACCCCGGCGGTCGGCTCTATCGTCTACTTCCTCGATCAGGCCATCCGCCAGAATCAGGAATTGCGGCGGGCGCGGCAGGAGATTGCGCGGCTGGCGGTCTCGGAGGAGCGGTTGCGCTTCGCCCGCGATCTGCACGACCTGCTGGGCCATACGCTCTCGCTGATTGCGCTGAAGAGCGAGTTGGCTGGGCGACTGGTCAGCGTGGCGCCGGAGCGGGCGGCGACTGAGATCGGCGACATCGAGACTGCCGCGCGGCAGGCGCTGGTTGAGGTGCGCGAGGCGGTCGCCGCCTATCGCCAGCCCTCACTGGCCAGTGAGCTGAGCGCCGCGCGTGAGTTACTGGCGGCTGCGGACATCGCCTTCAGCCAGCGAGGCGCCGCGCCGCCGCTCAGTCCCGCCGCCGAGGCTGCGCTGGCCTGGGTCGTGCGCGAGGGCGTCACGAACGTCATCCGCCACAGCAGCGCGCGGGCCTGCGCCATCAGCTTTCTGTGCGAGGGCGGCGCGTTGGTGGTGGAGCTACGCGACGACGGCGCCGTACAGCCACCGGATGCGGACGGGACGCTGGCAGGCGGCTCTGGCCTGGCGGGCGCGCGCGAGCGGATCACCGCGCTGGGCGGCTCGTTCACGGCGAGCGCAGCAGCGGACGGCGGCTGGCGGCTGGCCGTCTCGCTGCCACTGGCAGGCGCCACGTCGACGCCGGAAGAGAGCGAGGCGATGGCATGATTCGTGTGCTGCTGGCGGAAGATCAGACGATGGTGCGCGGGGCGCTGGCGGCGCTGCTGGGGCTGGAGCCAGACATCGAGGTGGTGGCCGAAGTGGCGCGCGGCGACGAGGCGGAGGCGGAGGCGCTGGCGGCGCGCCCGGATGTCGCCCTGCTCGACATCGAGATGCCCGGCATGAGTGGGCTGGAGGTGGCGGCGCTGCTGCGTCAGCGGCTGCCCACCTGCCGCGTCATCATCCTGACCACCTTCGGGCGGCCCGGCTATCTGCGCCGCGCGATGGAGAGCGGAGTGGTCGGCTTCCTGGTCAAGGACGCGCCCTCCGCCCAGCTTGCGGCGGCGATCCGGCGGGTGGCGGCAGGCGAGCGGGTGGTGGACCCCACGCTGGCGATGTCGGCGCTGGGCGCGGGCGAGAACCCGCTCACCCAGCGCGAGCGCGAGGCGTTGGCGGCGGCTGCCGCAGGCTCCAGTGTCGCCGAGATCGCCGATCGGCTGGCGCTCTCGCAAGGTACCGTCCGCAACTACCTCTCGACCGCCATCCAGAAGGTCAACGCGCAGAACCGGGTCGAAGCGGCGCGCATCGCCGAGCAAAATGGCTGGCTGTAGTGGGGAGAGGATACGATCATGGCGGATGAAGCCGGAGCGACAATGATGCTCTATCGACCGGTAGGCGAGAAGGAGCTGGCGCTGATCGCAGCGGCGGGCTATCGCGCATTTCCACCCCGGCTGGAGGGGCAGCCGATCTTCTATCCCATGACGACCGAGGAGTACGGCGCAACGATTGCCCGCGACTGGAACGCGCGTGACGGCCAGCGCGGCTACGTGACGCGCTTCGCGGTCGAGACGGCCTGGCTGCGGCAGTTCGAGACGCACATCGTCGGCTCCCGCGCGCACGAGGAGTAGTGGATTCCCGCCGAGCGCCTCGCCGAGTTCAATGCGCATATCGTCGGCGCCATCGAGGTCATCGCCACATTTGCGGGCTGATTGGTGGGCCTGGGATGTAAAACACTGCGCCGTCGCTTCGTCGTAGACTGGTGTGGGGAATCGGCGCGCTGATTGGCGCCGCTGGCTGTGGGAAGGAGCGATGCGCGTGGCGAAGCGACTGGCGCCGACCGATGAGGCGCGGGGGGATGGGGGCGCCGCGCCCGCGCGCGAGCAGGCTCCGGCGGTCGCCTGGCGGGGCGGGCTCGCTGGCCCCTTCGCGACACTGCTGCTGGCAGCGCGGCGGCTGGGGCGGAGTTGGCGGCTGCTGCTGGCGGTCGAGCTGGGGATGATCGTCGCGGTGGCGCTGCTGGCGACAGCCCCCTTCTACGGCGACCTGGTGGCCAGCGTCCAGCTCCAGAGCACGCTCGCCAGCGCCACCGGACCCGACCGCAACCTCCAGGTGGACGCCACCATCGCGTCGCTCTACAAACCCAATCTCACGGCGATTGACCAGTCCGTCGAAGGCGTTGTGCGGGGCTATGTCGGCGGCATCGTCACTGGTCCGACGGAATATCTCCAGACTACGCGCCCGCTCGTCCTGACCAAACTCAACGGCCATCCCATCGCCACCGCGCTGCCGCAATATCCCGCCTACAAGGGCGCGCAAGACCTGGCGATGGCGTTCGACTACGCTCAGGCGGCGCCCTACATGAAGCTCTACTCCGGGCGGCTGCCGCGCGACGGGACCGGGGATGCGCTGCCGGAGGTGATGGTGACGCCCGCGATGGGTGTGAAGCCTGGCGCCATCCTCACCTTCACCGACTCGCAGGTCGTGGGGCTGGTCTATCGGGCGCGGGTTGTCGGCGTCTGGTTCCCGAAGAATGAGAACGACCCCTTCTGGAACGGCCTGGGCTTCGATACCGTCGTCTCGACCATTCTCAACAACCCGCCGCCACCACAGTTCCCGATCCTCTTCACCCGCACGGCGCTGACCCAGATGTTCAACTATCCCCCGACGCAGGTGAATCAGCCGATGGGCCTGGGGCTGCACTACATCTACTATGTCTCGCCCTCCGCCATCACCGTTGGCCACGCGCAGGACATCGCGAACAACGTGAAGACCCTGCGCAACGCCCTCGACGCCGAAGTTCCAAACGCGAACGGCGTGTATCTGGTAGATCTCTCCACCAAGCTCGCCACGCTGCTGGGGAGTGTCACCAGCCTGCTCGCCAACCAGACCCTGCCGCTGTACAGTGTGGATGGGCAACTGGTGGCGCTGGCGCTGCTCTTCATCTTCGTCATGGCGGGGCTGCTGGTGGAGAGCCAGGCAGGCGAGATCGCAACCCTCAAGAGCCGGGGCGCCAGCACGACGCAAATCCTGCTCACCTACCTGACGCAGGGGCTGCTGCTGAGCGCAGGGGCGCTGCTGGTGGGCGTGGGGGTCGCGGGCGGGCTGGCGCTCGCGTTGGTGCGCTTCCTCATCCCGCTCTCCGCCAGTGTCCGCGCGACGCTGACCCCCGCCTACCTCGCCACTGCGCTTACGCCCCGCGACGCGCTGGTTCCCGCCGTCATTGGCGCCGGGCTGGGGCTGCTGGCGCTGCTGGTGGCGAGCTGGCAGGCGGCGCGGCTGGACGCGCTGGCCTATCGCCGCGAGCAGCGACGCGGCGACCGGGCGCCGTTCTGGCGGCGCTACTCCCTCGACCTGGGGCTGGTCGTGCTCTGCGGCGCGGCGTATCTGGAGCTGGCGACCTTTGGCGGGCTGGGGACACGCTCCCAGCTCAACAGCCTGCCCGGGGCGCCGGGGACGCTCGGCGGGGCGAGCGCGGTGGACTATGTGCAGATTGCGGCGCCGACGCTGCTGCTGCTGGCGGGGGCGCTGCTGATCCAGCGGGCGCTGCCGTGGGCGCTGCGGGCGCTGGCGTGGCTGGCGGGACGGCTGCGCGGGGCGACGGCGACACTGGCGCTGGCGCAGGCGTCACGCGCGGGCGCGACCTTTGGCCGCCTGACCCTGCTCTTGACGCTGGCGGTCGGGCTGGGCCTCTACGCGCTCAGCTTCCAGACGACGCTTCAGCAGAGCGCCCACGATAACGCCTCCTATCTGACCGGGGCCGACGAGCGGGTGGTGATCGAGCCGGAGAGCATGGGGACGCCGACCACCACCGGCTTCACCGCCGCCTTCGCGAAGATGCCCGGTGTGGTGAGCGCCACGCCGCTCTACCGGGGGACCGCGCTGACGCTGGCCAACCAGGGCGGGCAGGATGTGGACGTGTTGGGGGTGGACCCCGCGACGTTCGCGCAGACGGCGACCTGGCGCAGCGACTACGCCCGCCAGTCGCTACCGCAACTCATGGCGATTCTGGCGCGGGCGAAGCATGGCCCGCAGGCCGGGACATCCGCTCAGCCGCTGGTCGCGCTGATCGACCAGACCTACGCCAACGCCTTCCAGCTCAGCGTCGGGGAGGCGTTCCAGCTCGCGCCGCAGGAGGAGGGGCAGGCCAGCACCGCCTCCAGCGTC
>DASVWQ010000044.1:0-15690 GCA_036393135.1 Ktedonobacterales bacterium | reverse complement strand
CCCGGCTCCGGCGGCTGCCACTTGCCTGCGGCCTTCGACGCCGCCAGCGCCAGCGCGTCGGCTTTGGCGTCGGCCAGCAGGCGCTCGCGGTCGAGGCTCACGGCGTCGGACTTCTTCAGAAAACCATACGTGCGGGCGTCGTCGGCGCTGGTGGCGACGGTCGCCACGGCGATGATCTCGAAGGCGTGGCGCGCGGGCGCGAACGGGCCGCCCTCGTGCGTCACCTTCTGCGCCAGCGTCTGCCAGCGCAGCAGCATCTCTTTGCAGCCGCCGCCCGCCGGGACCACGCCGACGCCGACCTCCACCAGGCCGAGATAGGTCTCCGCCGCCGCGCGCACGTGCTGGCCGTGCAGCACGATCTCACAGCCGCCGCCCAGCACGCGCCCCGCTGGCGCCACCACCACCGGAGTCGGGCTGAACTTCAGCGCCATGTTCGCCTGCTGGAGGTTGACGATGGCGCGGTCGATGAGCTGGAACTGGCGCATGCGCGCGGCCATCAGCACTTGCGCCAGGTTCGCGCCGACGCTGAAGTCGGGGGCGTCGTTGGTGACGACGATGGCGCGCCAGTTGGCCTTCGCCTCCTCCACGCCCGCCGCCAGCAGCGCCGCGATGTCGTCATCCAGCGCGTTCATCTTCGTGTGGAACTCGATGCCCAGCACATCGTCGCCCAGGTCGATCAGCGTGGCGCCACGATTCTCCTTGACGATACGCGCGCCCGCCGCCCGCAGACGCGCCATGCTGGGGCGCCGCGCGCTCTCTGGCAAAGGCCGGTAGCTGTGGCTGTTCCAGTCCCAATAGCCGCCATCGTGGTAAAAGTTGCCGACGCCGTTTCCGGCGACCTCGCGCACGAGCGGCGGGATCGCGCGCCCCTCGGCCTCCATCCGCTTGATGAGCTCGGCCACGCCCAGGCTATCCCACGACTGGAAGGGGCCAGCCTCCCAGTTGAAGCCCCAGCGCATCGCGTTGTCGATGTTCACGATGTCGTCGCTGATCTCCTGCGCCACTGTCGCCGTGTAGAGCAGTGTATCGGCGGTCACCTCCCAGGCCAGCGTCGCCGCGCGGTCCTGGCCGTTCAGCACGGCGCGGCTGCGCTCGGCGGCATCGGGATTGCCCTTCACGCTGTCGAGCGAGGAGAAGTGGACGCTATCCTGCGCGCGGTACTCCATCGTCGCCGGGTCGAGGACCAGAATCTCGGTCTTGCCGTCGGCGCCCTTGCTCTTCTTGTAGAAGCCCTGGCCAGTCTTGTCGCCCAGCCACTTGCGCGCCACCATCTCGCGGACGAACGGCGGCATCTGGAAGAGGTCGCGCTGGGGATCGTCGGGCAGGTTCTCATAGAGGCTGTCGGCGACGTGCAGCAGCGTATCCACGCCCGCCAGATCGCCTGTGCGGAAGACGGCGGAGCGCGGGCGACCGAGCGGCTGGCCGAAGATGGCGTCCACCTCCTCGATCTTGTAGCCCTCGTTCAGCATCCGGTGGATGACGGTGGCGAAGCCGAAGTTGCCGATGCGGTTGCCAATGAAGCTGGGGCGGTCCTTGCAGTAGACGACGCCCTTGCCCAGCGTGGCCGAGCAGAACTCGCCCATCCAGGCCATCAGCGCCGGGTCGGTGTCGGGGCCAGCGACCAGCTCCAGCAGCTTCATGAAGCGCACCGGATTGAAGAAGTGGGTGATGAGGAAGTGGCGGCGGAAGTCCTCGCCGCGTCCCTCCAGCAGCATCTTCGCGGGCAGGCCCGACGTATTCGAGCTGATGATCGTCCCCGGCGCGCGAACGGCCTCGATGCGAGCGAAGAGGTCGCGCTTGGCGCCGATCTCCTCGACAATCGCCTCGACGATCCAGTCCACGCCCGCCAGCTTCTCCAGGTCATCGGTCGTGTTGCCCGGCGTGACCAGCTTCGCCGCGCGGGTGGTGAAGAAGGCCGAGGCCGGGCGGGCCTTCAGCGCCTTCTCGATGCCGCCGAGGGCGAAGCGGTTGCGCACGGCGGGGTCGGCGCTGTCTGGCGCGTCGGGCGGGATGATGTCGAGCAGCAGGACGGGAATGCCCGCGCTGGCCAGCAGCGCCGCGATGCCCGCGCCCATGATGCCCGCGCCGACCACCGCCGCGCGCTGTATCTTGTAGCTCATTGCGTTTTCCTCAGCGGTGGAATTACAGGCGCTCGATGATCGTCGCGACGCCCTGGCCGCCGCCGACGCAGAGCGTGGCGATGCCCAGGCGCTTGTCCAGCGTCTCCAGGTCGTTGATGAGCGCGCCGACGATGCGGGCGCCCGTCGCGCCGAGCGGATGGCCAAGCGCGATGGCGGCGCCGTGCGGGTTCACTTTCGCCTCGTCCACGCCTAGCTCGCGCAGCACGGCTAGCGACTGCGCCGCAAACGCCTCGTTCAGCTCGATCACGTCGATGTCGCTGAGGGTCAGGTTGGCGCGCTTCAGGGCCTTCTGGACGGCGGGAACTGGCCCGATGCCCATGATCTCCGGCGCGACGCCCGCCACAGCCATTGCCAGCACCCGCGCGCGTGGCGTGAAGCCCAGCTCGCGGGCCTTCTCCGCCGACATCAGCACGGCCGCCGAGGCGCCGTCGTTGAGCGGGCTGCTGTTGCCCGCCGTGACCGTGCCGCCCGCGATGAAGGCTGGCTCCAGCGCGGCCAGGCGCTCCAGCGAGGTGTCGCGGCGCGGGCCTTCGTCCAGGCTCACCACCGTGCCATCGGGCAGCGTGACGGGGACGATCTCACGCCCCAGGATTCCGGCGTCCTGCGCGGCGATGGCGAGCTGGTGGCTGCGCAGGGCGAAGCGGTCCTGCTCCGCGCGGCTGATGTCGTACTTCTTCGCCAGGTTCTCGGCGGTCATTCCCATCGGGATGTAGGACTGGCCGAAGGCGGTTGACATCTCGCCAGGCAGGCCGCAGGCCTCGACGCCAGCGGGATTGTTGATGAGCTTCGGGTTGAAGCTGGGGTTGAAGCCGCCCATTGGCACGCGCGACATGCTCTCGACGCCGCCGACCACGATGATGTCGCCCTGGCCCAGCATGATGCTCTGCGCCGCCATGTTGACGGCCTGGAGGCTGCTCGCGCAGAAGCGGTTGACCGTGACGGCGCCGGACGTGACGGGCAGCCCCACCAGCCCGGTGATGATGCGGGCGACGTTCATGCCCTGCTCGCCCTCCGGGAAGGCGCAGCCGACGATGACATCTTCGATCTGAGTGTAGTCGAAGGGGGCGAGACGCGCGAGCGCGCCGCGCACGGCGACGGCGCCGAGGTCATCGCCGCGCACCACCTTCAGGGCGCCCTTGCTGGCCCGCCCGATGGGGGTGCGGGCCGCGCTGACGATTACCGCTTCTGGCATGGATGCTAGCTTCCTCTCAGATACATGGGCTGTGCGCCCGCGAGCTTACGAACGCGCCGCGCTGGCTTCCCCCGCCGGACGAGTGGCGCCAGCGGGCGAGTCAACGCGACGAATGTAGATGACTTTGTCGATCTCGGCGTGGACAACGCCCTGCGCGTCCACCAGATCAATCCGGTATGTGCGGTCAACCGAGCGGGCGGCCAGCGTCTCCGCGCGGATGGCCTCCAGCTCGGTGTCGTCGAGCGTGAAGCGGGCATAGAGCGTGGACTTGCCGGGCTTCTTGAAGCGGATGATCGCCGCCTTGTCCCAGACCACGAACCCTTTGCCCAGCGCGCGAATCAGCATAATCATCTGGAACGGGTCCACCGCCGCGTACATGCTCCCGCCAAACATCGTGCCGACGTAGTTGTACGTCTGGATGTTGAGCGGCAGCTTGACGCGCAGTTCGCGCCAGTCGCGGGCGATATAGGTCACCCAGCCGCCTGTCCCGCGATAGGTCGGGAACCAGTTGAAACGCCAGCGCATCAGGCGGGTAGACCAGGATTCACCCATCGCGCTAGCCCCTCGCGTCCGGAGGGACGAGCAGCGCCCACTCAAAGGTTAGCTCGGTGGTGGCCGTCCCCTGCTGGTCGGTCAGGCGCACGGCGATGGTGAAGCGCGGGCGCCCGCCAGCGGCAATCTCCTCGCGCACGCGGGCCTGCTCGGCGGCGGAGAGCGTCGCCTCGCCACGCAGCTCGCCGCGCGCGGGCCTGCGATAGCTCACGCTGGCGTCAGTCACGACCGGGGCATAGCCGCGCCGCTGGAGATCGGCGAAGGCGGCTATGCACATGGCGCCCGCCGTCGCCTCGCCCAGCCCGAACTGCGCCGCCGCATGGACCGTGCCGACGTGGTTCAGCCGCTCTGGCGACTCCGGCAAGATAACCGTCACGCGCTCCGCCTCGACCGTCTCGACCTGCGCGCCCAGCACGCGATTGAACGGCACGGCGTCCAGCATGAGCTGGCGCAGGGCTGTCGCATCCAGCATAGTTGTGCGCTCCTCCTGGCGAGACCCTTCACCCCAGCCCCTCTCCCAGAGGGAGAGGGGAGCCAGATTCCCCCGCGCCCTCTGGGAGAGGGGGGTGAGGGGTCGCCCCTTACTTCAGCGGGTAGGCGCCCGCCGCGCTGATGACGCCCGCCAGCTCGCGCTGGAGCGGGACGACATCGGCCTGCGGATCGCCGAGGTAGGCGCGGACCTTGGCCAGCTCGGCCTTGCGCCCCTCGCCCTCGAAGGTCATCGTCAGGGCGCCCTCTAACGCGGCGCGGGCCTCGCGAACGAGGTTGATCGTGGCGACGTTGGCCAGCAGGGCATGGGTGTGGGCGTCGGCTGCGCCCGACCGCGCGGCGGCCAGCGCCCGCGCCACCGCGCTATCGATGGCGAAGGAGGTGATGATCTGATTGGCGGCGTACTCCAGGAACTCCTGCTCGTCCTGCATCGTCGCCATGAACTTCATCGCGCCCTTCATCGAGGTGTAGATGCTGGCGCGCTTGACGCGCTCGGCGAGGTTCACGGCGTCGCGCAGCTCGGCGGGCGTCGACTCGCCGGCGAAATCGGGCGCCTGGCCGCTCGCCACCTGTGCCTCGATCGCCGGGAAGATGGAGAAGAGGTCGATCTTGTTCTCCATTGCGCGGCGGAAGAGCGTTCCGGAGGTCACGAGGCGGTTGACCTCGTTCGTGCCCTCGAAGATGCGGTTAATGCGGGCGTCGCGCCATGCGTGCGAGATGGGGTACTCGTCCATGAAGCCGTAGCCGCCGAAGACCTGCACGCCCTCATCCACGTTGCGCCCCAACACCTCGGAGCAGTAGACCTTGGCGATGCTGCACTCGATGGCGTACTCCTCGATGGCGGCAAGCTGGGCCATGCGGTCCTCGCCCGCCTTCAGCCGCGCGTCCTCGACCATCCCCACCGTGCGGAAGGCGATGGCCTCGGCGGCGTAGACATCGGCGGCCATGTAGGCCAGCTTCTTCTTGATCATGCCGAAGTCCGCCAGCGGATGGCCGAACGCCTTGCGCTCGTTGGCGTAGGCGGCGGCCATGTTCAGCGCGGCCTTCGCCCCGCCAGAGGCGCCCGCGCCCAGCTTCAGCCGCCCGATGTTGAGGATATTGAAGGCGATCTTGTAGCCCTTGCCGATCTCGCCCAGCACGTTGCCAACCGGAACCTCGACATTATCGAAGTAGACAGTGCGGGTCGAAGACCCCTTGATGCCGACCTTCTTCTCCTCGGCGCCCGTCGAGACGCCTTTCCACGCCGACTCCACGATGAACGCGGTGTGCTTGGTGTCGTCCACCTTGGCGAAGACGACCATCACGTCGGCGAATCCGGCGTTCGAGATCCACTGCTTCGCGCCGTTGAGAATGTAGCTCTTGCCGTCGGCGGAAAGCTCGGCCCGCGTGCGGATGCTCATCGCGTCGGAGCCGACGCCCGGCTCGGTCAGCGCGTAGGCGCCGATCAGCTCGCCGGTGGCCAGGCGCGGCAGATACGTCCGCTTCTGCTCATCTGTGCCATAGAAGACGATCGGCAGCGTGCCGATGGTGGTGTGGGCGCCCTGCGCCACCGCGAACGAGGCCTGGCGCATCTCGCCCGCGACCAGCGCGCTGACGATCATGCCAAGGTCGGCCCCGCCGTACTCCTCCGGCACGTCGATCATCAGCAGGCCCTGCTCGCCCGCCTCCTTCAGCAGCGCGGGCATCAGGCCCGGCTCCTGCGCGTCGATGGCTTCGGTCTTGGGCAGCACCTCGCGCTGGATGAAGGTCGCCGCCGAGTCGCGGATGTCGCGCTGCTCGTCGGAGAGCTTCTCCAGTGTCAGAAAATCAGCCTCGGTGACGGGGGCGGTCAGGAAGCCCGCGCCCGCCGTGGTTTTCGCCTCGGTCGCCATATGCTTGCGCTATCCTCTCTGCTGTGGTTAGCCGCTGACTGGCGGCCTCATGCGGGAACAGTACTCGTTTTACGTGAAACTGGCGGGTCGGTGGGGGCCCTCACTGCGTCGCGGGCTGTTGCTTCGCCAGCGTCTCCTCGCGGAGCGCGCGACGCAGCACCTTGCCCACGAGCGTCTTCGGCAGCGACTCGCGGAACTCATATGCTTTGGGAACCTTGTATGCGGCCAGGCGCTCGTGGCACCAGGCGTCCAGCTCGCTCGCCGTCAGCGTCTGGCCGGGCTTTGGCACGATGTAGGCGCGCACTGTCTCGCCGCGATATTCGTCTGGCATGCCGACGACCGCCGCCTCCAGCACCTTCGGCTGCGCGTAGAGGACTTCCTCCACCTCGCGCGGGTAGACGTTATAGCCGCTGGCGATGATGATGTCCTTGGCGCGGTCCACGATGGTGAAGTAACCATCCGCATCCATCACGCCAATGTCGCCCGTGCGCAGCCAGCCATCGCGCAGCACCTTGGCCGTCTCGTCGGGACGGTTCCAGTAGCCCTGCATCACCTGCGGCCCGCGCACGGCGATCTCGCCCTGCTCGCCCTGCGGCAGGAAGTCCCAGCTATCAGCCTTCAGGATGGCGGCGTCGGTATTGCTGACGGGCAGGCCGATCGTGCCGATACGCCGGTCGCCGTAGACGGGGTTGCAGTGCGTCACTGGCGAGGCCTCGGTCAGCCCATAGCCCTCCACCACCTTCGCGCCAGAGACCGCCTCGAAGCGGCGCTGCACCTCGGCGGGCAACGGCGCTGAGCCGCTGATGCAGACCTGGATGGAGCTGAGGTCATGCTTCTTGCGCTCCACCTCGCGCGCCAGCGCTAGATACATCGTCGGTACGCCGGGGAAGAGGTCGGGGCGATACTTCTCGATGGCCTTCAGGGTGTCTTTCACTGTGAAGCGCGGCAGCAGGACCATCGTCGAGCCAGCGAGGATCGTCAGGTTCATCGCCACGGTCAGCCCGTAAACATGGAAGAACGGCGCGACGCAAAGGGTGATGTGCTTCGTCCCCTCCGGCTGCTCGTTCCAGGCGAGGCACTGCGCCGCGTTCGCCAGCAGGTTGCGATGGGTCAGCATGGCGCCCTTCGCGACACCTGTGGTGCCGCCGGTATATTGTAGCAGCGCCAGATCATCGGGCTGGGCTGGCTCTGGCAGCGGATAGACCTCGAAGCCCTGGCTGTCGCTGGCGTGGCCGAGCAGCTCCTTGAAGTGGTGGATGCTGGGGTCGGCCTTCAAGGCGCGCTGGTCTACCTTCGGCTTGCCGCGCGCGGTCAGCGACTCGCGCAGGTGATAGGCGGCCGCCAGCGCGGGCGGAAAGTAGTCGGCCACGTCAGCCAGAATGACCTGCTCGACGGGCGTATTGGCCCGCACGCCCGCCAGATTCGGATACAGCATGTCGAGCGTGACGATCACCTTCGAGCCGGAATCTGTGAGCTGATGCTGCAATTCGCTCGGTGTATAGAGCGGGTTGGTCGGCGTAACCACTGCGCCCGCCATCACCGCGCCGAAGAAGGCGATGGGGAACTGCGGAATGTTGGGCAGGCAGATCGCCACGCGGTCGCCGCGCTTGACGCCCAGCCGCACCAGCGCCCGCGCGAAGCGGCTGGCCAGCGACGCAAGCTGCGCATAGCTGATGCGCGTGCCGTAGTAGTCGATGGCGGTGTAGGCGCCAGAGGTGCGCGTGGCCTCGTCGAGCAACCAGGCGAGCGAATGCTCTGGGATGGGGATGTTGGCGGGGACGGTCGCGGAATAGTGGGCGAGCCAGGGACGGTCGGCGCTGGCGGCTGGTGTGGCGGGGGCGGAAAGACCTTCTTCCATCTCGGCGCACTCCTCATTGAGCTGGGCGGGAGCGATTCGGATAATTGGAGTATATCGTCAAGCCAGTTGGTTTGCGCAGTTGCCAGCTAACGACTTTTCGGGTATATACTGGTATCTGGCTAACAGTCGCGCGCGGTCCGCGCCAGGCGAGGGAGCGATGATGACGCAAGCGGCCTTCTTCGACCTGGACGATACGCTCTGCGACTCCGCCACGGCCTTCGCGGCGGGACGCGCGGCGGCTTTCGCCGAGGCGCTGGCGCGGCTGCCGGGCGTCTCGCGTGGGGCGCTGGAGGTGGCCTGGCGCCAGGCCCACGCGGAACTGCTTCCGGCGCTAGAGGCGGGCGCGCTGACGATGGCCGAGGTTCGCGATACGCGCTTCCGGCGAACGCTGGCGGCGCTGGGGCGGGCGGATGATGCGCTGGCCGATCGGCTCGAGACGCTGCTCGGCGAGACACAACTCGCGCGCCTGCGCGCCTTCGATGATGTGGCGGCGCTGGGCGCGCTACGGAACCGTGGCGTCTTTGTCGGCGTCATCACGAACGGCGCCGACGATGCGCGCCCCGACAGCCAGCGCACGAAGGCGGAGCGGCTGGGCCTGCTGGCGACGCTGGATGGGTTCTGGGCCTCCGACACGATGGGCTATCGCAAGCCCGATCCACGCGCCTTCGCGCCCGCGCTGGCGGCGGCTGGTTGCGCGGCGGGGGAGAGCCTGTTTGTCGGCGATTCCCTGGCCAGCGACATCGCGGGGGCCAACGCCGCTGGCCTGCGCAGTGTGCTGCTGGCGCGCGGCGACGTGGCGCTGGCGCCAGGGCAGGCGCAGCCGTGGCGGGTCGCGCGCTCGCTCTGGGAGACATGTGATCTGATCGAGAGAGCCTGAGGACGCGGAATCAGCAGCGAAGAAGGGGCTGAGCGCGATGACGACTAGCGGGAAAACAGGCGGGAAAGCTGGTAAACCGACGCCAGACACCGTGCCGGAGGAGTTTGGGGCGCTGGTGGCGTACTACCGGCAGTTGCACGGCCTCTCGCAGGGGCAGCTTGCGCGGGCGGCGCGCCTCTCGCGTACCTACGTCTACCATATCGAGACGGGGCAGCGAAAGGCGCCCTCGGCCAAGGTGGCGCGGGCGCTGGCGCGGGCGCTGGAGGCGCACGGCGTGGAGCGGCGGCGGCTGGCGCAGGCCTTCACCCGCCTGACGGGCGAGCAGATGGAGGATGAGCCAGACCAGCTCGACCTCTTTGACCAGCGCGAGCTTGCCGCCCTGCTGGTCCACAATACCGCCTTCCCCGCGCACAGCCTCGACCGCCTCTGGCAGATCACCGCCTGGAACGCGCCCGCCGCCGACCTCTTCGAGCTGACCGAGGATACACTCGTCTCGCACAGCCAGAACCTGCTCGCCGTCGTCTTCGATCCCGCCTACCGCACGCGCTTCCGCCCGTGGGAGACGCTGGCGCGGCGCATGCTGGCCGATTTCAAGCACAACACGCGCAGCCTCACCTTCCTGCCGGAGTACCGCGCGCTCTGGCGCTCGCTGCGCGCGATGCCCGATTTCACCCGCATCGCCAATAGCTCCGACGCCCCCTCCGCGCTTGCGCCGAGCTTCGTCTTCCACATGCGCCACTCGCGGCTGGGCGCGCTGGCCCTGCGCACGACGATCACGGTCTTCAGCGGCGCCTCGGACTACAGCATCGTCACCTACGTCCCCGGCGACCAGCAGACCCTGGCGATCTTCGCCGAGAACGGTTGGCAGCGGGCGATGGATGGTATCGCCGAGCGCCAAGGCTGAGCGTGACGCGCAATCTCACTGCGGCGTCAGCGCGCTCCCGCCTGAGATGAAGTCGCCGTTGGTCGCGTCCACGAAGCCCCACATATCGAACGGAGCATTGAATGTTCCCGCTGGCGCGCCGCGACGTGCGGGGATGTGGTAGGCGAAGGCCCAGACATGTTCCTCTGAAAGCAAAGGAAACTGCCCGGTCTCGATGCGCATGGCCCGCGCGACCAGGCAGGTGGCGGCCTGCAGGTCCGGCTCCATCTGCTGGTTGACGGCGCTCAGTGCGGTCTGCTCGCTAATGGTCACCATAGTGCTGTCGGCGTAGGCGGTGATGCTGAGGCCGGGCAGCTCGCTGAGGATGCGCGCGGTGAGCGCGGCGGGGCAGGCGGAGAGCGTTGCAGGGGCCGCGCGGTTGCGCAGCGTGACGCCGACCACTGCGCCTGTCACGGCTACCACCACCAGCGCGAAGACCAGCAGCAGGCGCGTCCGCTTCTCCCAGAGCCGCCAGACACGCGGCGCGCGTGGGCTGAGCGCGCTCACCTGAAAGTCGTCGTCGTCTGGCGCCCGCCCTGTCGCCATCCACAGCGCCTCCTCATGCTCGCGCTCGTCATCCACCGCCCCATCCACGCCCGATGCCCTGCCCGCGACATCACGGTGTCAGCGCGGTCGCGGCTGAGATATAGGCTCCGCTGGTCGCATCCACGAAGGTCCAGATGTCGATCGCGAAGCCACTGAATGAGCTTGATCTGTTCCGGCTCCCCGGCACATGGTAGGCGATAGACCAGAGATCCTCACCCACATGCATCGAGGGATCAGTTACCACCCGCACACGCAGTACCCGCGCGACCAGACAATTCGCGTTCGCCAGCAGGCGCGGACTCATCACCTTGTAGGCGACGGCCAGCGCGGCCTGCTCGCTGACCAGCGGGACAGCGCGGGTGGGGTAGAGTTGGAGACCGATAGTGGGCAGCTCGCCGAGGATGGTCGTCGTGAGCGCGCCGGAGCATGCGGCCGGCTCCGCGCCAGCCGAACGCGCCCGCAGCGTCATGCCGACCACCACCATCGCCACGAGCACCACCAGCGTTGCGAGCGCCGTCCACAGGCGCGCCTCATTCGTCCAGAGCCGCCAGATGCGCGGCGCATGCGAACTGAGCGCGCTCACCTGGAGATCATCATCACGTAACGGCTGGTCTGGCGACATCACCATAGCTCCTCGCGACCCGCCGACGGTGGCGGCGCCTGCTCACATGCTGGGACGACGCGGCGCGGGCGGGTTTTACACGCGGCCGCGACGTATAGTGTACACAGGCGGCGGAGTGCGACGCGAAGGGAGCGGACAAGCGCATGGCGAATCACGGCGATGGTGGCGCGACGGGCGAGCCAGCCCATACCAACCGGCTGATCCACGAGACCAGCCCCTACCTGCTCCAGCACGCCCACAACCCGGTAGACTGGTATCCCTGGGGTGAGGAGGCGTTCGCGCGGGCGCGGGCGGAGAACAAGCTCATCCTGCTCTCAGTAGGTTATAGCGCCTGCCATTGGTGTCACGTCCTCATGCATGAATCCTTCGAGGATGAGGCCACCGCCGCGCTGATGAACCGCGAGTACGTCTGTGTGAAGGTGGACCGCGAGGAGCGCCCCGACGTGGACGCGCTTTACATGGAGGCGACCATCCAGATGACCGGCGGCGGTGGCTGGCCGATGACGGTCTTCCTCACGCCCGACGGCGCGCCGATCCTGGCGGGGACGTACTTCCCACCGGAGCCGCGCCACGGCATGCCCGCCTTCTCCACCGTGCTGACGCGGGTGGCGGAGTGGTACCGCACGGCGCCCATCGAAGTCGCGCAGCAGGCGGAGGCGGCGCGCCAGATGTACCGCTCGCGGGCGGCGCGCACGCTGCCGACGCCGCCGGGGCTGCTGGAGGGCGAGGCCACGCTCGATCCTACCATCCTCGCCCGCGCCGCCAACGCCGACCTCGACGACTTCGACCAGCAGGACGGCGGACTCCAGCGGGCGCCCAAGTTCCCGCACGCGCTGGGGCTGGAGTTCCTGCTGCGGATGGAGCGGCGGCGGCGGGCCAGTGGCGCGGCGCAGGCGGCCGCCGAGGGGCTGAGCGACGAGCTATTGCCGCTGGTGACGCTGACCCTCGACAAGATGGCGGCGGGCGGTATCTACGACCAGATTGGCGGCGGCTTCCACCGCTACTCCACCGACGCCATCTGGCTCGTTCCGCACTTCGAGAAGATGCTCTATGACAACGCCCTGCTCGCGCCGGTCTATCTGCGCGCCTGGCAGCTCACAGGCGAGGCGCGCTACCGCCGTGTCTGCGAGGAGACGCTGGACTACCTCCTGCGCGAGATGACCGACCCCAGCGGCGCCTTCTATTCCACCCAGGACGCCGACAGCGAGGGCGAGGAGGGGCGCTTCTACGTCTGGACGCCTGCCGAACTGCGCACCGAGCTGGGCGACGAGGATGCCGCGCTGGCGCAGATGGTCTGGGGCGTCTCCGAGCAGGGCAACTTCGAGGGGCGCAACATCCTGCATGTCGCGCGCGATGTGGCCGAGGCGGCGAGCGCGCTGGGGATGGACGAGGGCGAGGCGCAGGCGGCGCTGGCCCGCGCCCGCGAGCGGCTCTATGCGGCGCGGTCGCGGCGGGTCTGGCCGGGGCGCGACGACAAGGCCATCACCGCCTGGAACGCGCTGGCGCTGCGAGCCTTCGCCGAAGCGGCGGGCGCGCTGGGCCGCGACGACTACCGCAAGGCCGCCATCGCCAACGCCGACTTCCTGCTCGCCACGATGCTGCGCGAGGGGCGGCTGCTGCGCGTCTGGCGCCTGGGCCAGGCGAAGATCGACGCCTTCCTGGAGGACTACGCCGCGCTGGCCAACGCGCTCATCAGCGTCTACGAGATGACGGGCGAGGCGCGCTACATCGGCGCCGCACGCGAACTGGCCGACGCCGCCGTGCGCCGCTTCTGGGATGAGGAGACGCAGGCGTTCTTCGATACCGCCAGCGACCACGAGGCGCTGATTGGCCGCCCGCGCGAGCTGACCGATGGCGTCACCCCCAGCGGACAGAGCCTGGCCTGCGAGGCGCTGCTGCGGCTGGGCGCGCTGATCGGCGAGCCAGCGTACCGCACGCACGCCGAGCGGGCGCTCTATCCGCTCGTCCCGCTGGCGTTGCGGGCGCCGTCGGGGTTTGGCCGCGCGCTGTGCGCGCTGGATGACCTTATTGGGCCCTTCTATGAGGTGGCGCTGGTTGGGGCGGCGGATGACCCGCGCCTGGCGGCCCTGCGCGCCGAGGTGGCCCAGCGCTACCAGCCCCGGATGGCCCTCGCCTGGGGCGATCCTGCCGCGCCCGCCGCCGTGCCCCTGCTGGAGGAGCGCGGGCTGGTGGATGGCGCGCCCGCCGCGTATATCTGCCAGAGCTTCGTCTGCCAGCGTCCCGTGACCACGCCTGACGAACTTGGGGCGCTGCTGGCGGAGTAGCCGTCCGACGCCACACAACCGGCGGCCCCGCACGCGCGTAGAATCGGCATATAGCGCAGTCTGGACAAGTGTGCGACACTAGACGCGCGGGGGCGTGGCGGCCAGGAGTGTCGTTGGGGCCAGGTATCCCGCGATAGATGGAGCAGAGGAGCCGAGTCGATGACGAATCCGTCGCCCTACGGTGATTATTCCGGCTATCCACCGCCGCCGCCGGGCGCGTCCGGCCAGACGCCCTATGAGCCGTACCCGCAGGGGCAGCCCGCCTATCCGTCGCCGGGCCAGGAGCAGCAATACCAGCAAGGGCAGACCGGCTATCCGCCACCGCCGCCGGGCTATCAGCAGTCGCCCTACGCGACGAGCTACCAGCAGCCCTACGCGCCGCCCGGAGCGGGTTATGCGCCCGCTGGCCCGACCAGTGGTATGGCCATCGCCAGCCTCGTCTGCTCGCTATTGGGCATTGGGCTGGTGGGCGTGATTCTGGGGCATCTCGCGCTCAACGAGATCAACAAGTCGAACGGGTACACGCAGGGGCGCGGCCTCGCCATCGCTGGACTGATCATCGGCTACCTGCAGATCGCCGCCGTTGTGATCTTCTTGATCTTCGTGGTGCTTGGCGTGCTGTTCGCCGCGAGCACTCCGGGCGTGCCGAGCTAGTAGCGCGCCACCGAGTCCTGGAAAGGCAGGCGCCGTGCGCTCCGACCTCGTTCCACCCAATCGCTGGCTGACCATCGCGCTCTGCGTTGGCCTGCTCGCGCTGATTGGCTACGGCGCCTACCGTCGTGACCCCGCCACCATCGCCATTGTCGCGGCGCTGGTGGCGTTCTTTGGCCTGCCTTTCGCCCTGCTCTACACCCTCAACCGCCGCGAGCGAGCGCGCCCGCCTGCTCCGCCCGACGAGCGCGGCGACGCCTGAGCCATCCGCACGCGGATCGCGCTCAGGCTCGCGCGAGGGCCGTCGGGCTGGGGATTAGCGAAGAGACGCACGCGACGAGCGCCAGCATGAGGCTGGGGATGAAGAGCAGGCCGATGCTGGGGAGCGAGAGGACGACCAGAACGAGCAGGCCGGCCGTCGCCAGCCAGAGCGTCAGTCGCCCCACCCACGCGGTGGTCATCCGGGCGCTACGCCCCGCGCCGACGATGACTGGCAGGCCGTGCAGGATGGCGCCGAGCGGGATGAGCGCCAGCGTGGCGGCATAGCCCCACAACGCGATCAGTCCCGTCATATGGGGCGGTTGGCCGAAAGGACTCCAGCCATCGCCCGAAAACGAGAGCGAATAGAGATAGGCGAGAAGCGCCAGACCGGTTATGCCCGCCCATTGACCAGCTACAATCTCGATGCTGCGCCTGACCATCGGATGTTCCTTCCCACAGCGGACTTGCGCGCGGCGCCACCTGGCGCCAGAATGCGTGGCTATGCGGAGAATAGTTCGCTGGGCGAAACGCGAGCAAGAGGAGGGTCATTACTATGCGCGAGGCGAACTACACGACGGTGGACGAATACATCGCGGCGTTCCCGGAGGACATCCGCGCGCTGCTGGAGGCGATGCGCGCGACCATTCGCGCCGCCGCGCCCGACGCCAGCGAGCGCATCAGCTATCAGATTCCGACCTTCACTCTGCATGGGAATCTCGTCCACTACGCCGCCTTCAAGCGCCACATCGGCTTCTATCCCACATCCAGCGGGATCACGGCATTCCAGGATGAGCTTGCCGGGTACAAGCAGTCGCGCGGGGCGGTCCAGTTCCCGCTCGATCAGCCGCTGCCGCTGGAGCTGGTCGCGCGCATCACGCGCTACCGCGCGGACGAAAACCGCGCCCGCGCTGCGGCGAAGACCCACGCGAAGCAGAGTGGCCCTAACGGCGGCTGAACGCCCGCGCATTGGCGTCTTGTCGCTTGTCATGTCCCGCTGTGATATGGCAGGATACGGCCAACCGACGCCGCCCGCCGAGCCGCGTGGGCTGTGGCAATGGCGCCGCACGGGGAGGGGAAGCTTCGTGATGAGCGACATGGTGCGCGACACATCGCCAGCGTCACTGGCGAGCGCAAACGAGGCGAATCTGGCGGAGGGGATGGCGGCGTGCGTTCGCGCCTATGGCGGCGTGGTGATGGATGAACCAGACCTGCTCTGGTCGGCGTTGCCATTGCAGATGGCGGGCTGGAACCGTGTCACCCGCGCCAACCTCGCTCCAGGAACGGAAGACGAGCGGATCGAGGCGGTCATCGCGCAGGCGCGGGCGCTCGACGTGCCGTTTCTCTGGTACATTGGCCCTTCGATGCGGCCAACAAACCTCGCCGACTACCTGCCGCGCCACGGCTTCACCGACGCGGGCGACGA
>DASVWQ010000043.1:0-4396 GCA_036393135.1 Ktedonobacterales bacterium | reverse complement strand
CTAGTTTACTTCTTGCCGCGCTACACCACAACGCTCAGCCGAAGTCACCCGGAGTCACCCGAAGTCGCCATGACAAGTGCCGAGGCGGAGCTGGGAGGCGGAGTTGGTATGATTTCAAGGGGTGTCCGCCCGCTGGATACGGCAACAACTGACGCGGAGTTGTTATGAGGAGTGACACACGATGGCGAGGTGGGACCGCGTGGCTGCGGTGATGGCGCTGGGGCTTGCCATCTGTCTGGCGGGGTGCGCGCGGGCGCGTGGCGGCGGATCGGCGGGCGCGACGCCAACCGTCACAGGCGTGACGACAACGGGCGCGTCGGACTATACCGCGAGCCTCGTCTCCGGCGGGCTGACGCGCACGTACCTCGTCCATCTGCCGCCCGCCGCCAGCGCTGGGCGTCCGCTGCCACTGCTGCTCGCGCTGCACGGGCGGCTTGGCGATGGCAAGGGCGACGCCGCGCTGACTGGCTTCGACGCGGTGGCCGACCACTATGGCTTCATTGTGATCTATCCCGATGGCTACCAGCGGAGTTGGGCCGATGGGCGCGGGACCTCGCCCGCCGACAAAGCCGGGGTGGATGATGTGGCGTTCCTGGGCGCGCTGCTCGACCAGATCGAAGCTCACCAGAAGGTCGATGCGAAGCGCGTGTACGTCGCGGGCATGTCGAATGGCGGCTTCATGACAGAGCGGCTGGGCTGCGACCTCGCCAAACGCTTCGCCGCTTTCGCCATCGTCGCCGCCAACGTCGATCAGGCGCTCGCGGCGCGCTGCGCGCCCACCCACACGCTACCCGCGCTGCTCATCCACGGCTCGCTCGATCCGCTCGTGCCAGCGGCGGGCGGCCCACTGGAGGGTGAACCGGTCCTCTCCACCGTCGCCACGGTGAGCCGCTGGGCCAGCCTTGCGGGCTGCGCGCCCACGCCCGCCACGACAACGCTGCCCACCGTCGTCGCGGATGGCACGTCCGTCCAGCGCGCGACCTACACCGGCTGCCACAGCGGCGTCCAGGTAGTTTACTATGATGTGGTTGGCGGCGGTCACTGCTGGCCGGATGGCCTGCAATACCTCCCGAAGGCCATCATTGGCGTGACCAGCCACAACCTCGACGCCAGCGCGACGATCTGGCGGTTCTTCGCCAGCTACCACCTGTAAGGGCGGCGGGCGAGGCTCAGGTGAGGGCTTGGCCGATGGCGCCCGCGACGTGGTTGACGACCACCTGCCCGGCGCCGAATGACGCCTGGTCGCGTGTGTAGACGGTGACGATATAGGTCTCGGAGCCGACGATTACGATGCCTGATGTGTTCACCGCCCACCAGCCGTCTGGCTCCGGCACCCAGCCATCCTTCATCGCCACGTTCGCGCCGCTGGGGGCCGTATCGCCGACGCCGAAGCGCTGGTCGCTCTCGATGCTGCGCATCAGATGGAAGGCCAGCGCGCGGTCGGCGCTATTCAAGACCTTGCCCTGATACAGCAGCGTGAGCAGATGCGCCATGTCACCGGGCGACCACTCGCACCAGCCCCAGCCGTTGACATTCGGTGTGTAGTCGTAGATGCCCCACTTGCGGAGGTAGTACTGCTGGCCTGACTGGTCCCCCAGCGTGTCGTAGATGGCCTGCGCGGCGTTGTTATCGGAATGCTCGATCATTGCCGTCAGCACGGAGAGTTCGTAGCTGTTCGGCCCGCGCCCTAGCGACTCGATATGGGTCAGATACGAGATCATCAGCGGCACCTTGGCCGAGCTGGCCATCGTGAAGAGGCCAGTGGAGTTGTAGATATAGGTCGTGTTGCGCGTGATGTCATAGGCGACCACGCCGACGTAGCCGCCTTTGCCCGCCAGATAGCTTGCCAGGCTCGGCGAGAGCGCGTCGAAGCCAGCGTAGAGCATGCCGGTGGGGCGGGTCGCGGTCAGCGCGGATGCGGCAACCCAGGTATCGCCGCTGCGGTTGGGGCTGCTCCAGCGGGCGGCGTACCAGAGGGCGGCGCTCTGCCATTTCGTGGAGCCTGTCAGCGTCACAGGCGCGTTGGCGCCCAGGCTAACCGAGACGCCACTTGCCCCCGCCGCGACACGCAGCGCGCCATCCTGGGTAGTCCAGCGCTGGGCGCCTGAGCTGACCAGCGCAGTGGGCGCGCCCAGCGTGCGCAGGTAGTCCAGCCCAACTGGCTCCAGCGCGGTCGCCTGGGTCGGGCTATCCAGATCGGTCACGACGACCGTTTGCCAGAAGGCCTGGGCGAGCAGGTGATGGACGACGCCATCGCTGCCAGCGCTGGTGATGGACACGGCCTCGGTCAGCGGCGCGCCGACATCGGTGAGCCAGCCATCCGGCGCGGTCTCCGGCTGGTTGATGAACTGCCAGATGGCGGAGGGGATGGCGTGGCCGACCAGCTTGCCTCCCCGGACGCCCTCCACCACGAACGCGCCGCTGGCCAGCGTGGCGGTCTGCGGGAGGGCTTCATTGGCCTGGAACTGCCCGGCGTCGGCAGGCTTCTCCACCAGGTCGAGGGCCTGGGTGTCGTCGCGCAGGGTGACGTAGGTGGTTGCGCTGTCCGGTGCGCCGATGCTGGCGGCGCTGCCCGCGCTCAGCAACGCCTGGCTCAGTGGCAGCCATACATCGCCGCTTGCGCCATCGCGCACGCCAGCCCGCGCCAGCGCTGGATCGAGGTCGCTAGCGGCCGGGACAGCTCCAGCGGGCGGGAAGCGCGTCTGATGGAGCAGCGCGCCCGCCGCGAAGAATTGCACGACGCCCAGGTCGCACTCGAACGCGGGCGTGACCGCCGGACCGAGCGCGCTCTGCCCGCCGCGCAGCGCATAGGCGCTGGCAAACTGCGGGTCCACCGGGTAGCTGAGGGCGCCAAAGTCGCTGTTCTCAGGGCTGAGTGGCGTGCGTGTGGTGACGGTGGCCCAGGCGCTGGCGCCCGCCGGAATGCGGTCTGGCGGGCCACTGGTTGGCGAGGCGACGCCGATGGTGGGCCAGAGGTTGAACGCGAGCGCCCCCGGCAGCAGGATCAGCGCCATCGCGGCCATCAGCCAGCCCCAGACATCCAGCCGGGGGCGGCGTGGCAGGCGCAGTGGCGTCAGGCGCAGCGGCACGATGCGCTCCTCGCCCAGGCCACGCGGCAAGAGCGGCGCGCCATCCTCCAGCGCGGCTCTGGCGGGCGCAAGTGTCGGCGGCTCAATGGTGTGGGCAGGCTCAGGCGAGGAGCCGATCACTGCGGCGACTGGCGTTGTCACGGCGATTGGCTCAGGCGTCGGCGGTTCGGGCGCGGCGGCGGGCGTCGTCACGGCGATTGGCTCAGTGGTGGGCGCGGGTTCGCCAACTACGACTGGCTCAGACGGCGGCGCCGACTCGCTGACGGGCGCGGGTTCCTCCGGCGCAGTGGCAGGCGTCTCCGACGAAGCCGCCTCAGCCGCAAGTGTTTCCAGCGCGGCAGGCGTCTCTTCCAGCGCGGCAGGCGTCTCTTCCAGCGCGGCAGGCAGTTCCAGCGCGGCAGGCGTCTCTTCCGGCGCGGCGGTCAGCTCCTCGGTTGGCGGCGCGTCCGTGGCTTCGGCGTGCGCGAGGGCATCCGTGTCGCGCGGCGTCGGCTCTTCGGCGCGCTCCGACGGCAGGGTATCTGGCTGTTGCATCTCGTTCGCGTCGTCGATAGCCATCCCTGGCGGCTCCTCTCGCTCACGCGGCGGCGAATCGCCTGAAGCTGGCGCCTGGCCGCTCCTCATAGTGGTACGCGGCTTGCTGCCTGAAGTCGCACACCATCGTCGGTCCTCGCTCAAAAGGCGCCAATTTGGGGGCCCATGCGCGAAGCGTAGCACACCGGCTACGTAGTTCATAACGAACGAGAGGCGAGTGCAAGCATCCGTCGGCCATGAGGATTCGCTGAGGAGTCCGCAGGGCAGCGCGCTGTGTGGCGCTTGAGAGGCGGCAAGGCATGATCGCGAACTGGTTTGCGAGTGGCGGCGCGCAGTGGCTGCTTACGGTTGCGGGCATCATCCTGGTGGACATTGCGCTCAGCGGGGACAATGCGCTCGTCATCGGGGCCGCCGCGAGCCGACTGGTGGGGCGCCGCCGAACGTTCGCGCTGATCTGGGGTGGACTGGCCGCGGCTATCATCCGCATCGTCCTCACTGGCGTCGCTACCGAGTTGCTGCTCATTCCGCTGGTGCAATCAGTTGGCGCGGTGGTGATCCTCTTCATTGCCGTCCGCATGCTGCTGCCGGAGCGCGACGACGACGGCGCTGGCCGTCGCGCCTCCGAGCGCCTTTGGACCGCCATCCTCTCGATTCTGGTCGCCGATGTGACGATGTCGCTCGATAATGTGCTCGCGGTGGGCGCGCTGGCGCGGGGCGATTTGCCGCTGCTGGTCATTGGTCTCGCGATCAGCGTGGCGCTGCTGCTGCTGGCG
>DASVWQ010000042.1:0-2356 GCA_036393135.1 Ktedonobacterales bacterium | reverse complement strand
GGGCAGGCGGCCAGAGGGCGGCGGCGCGTGGTATCGTACAGGGTGTGTGTGTACGACATTTCCCCCTACTGACGGAGGAGCGGACGATCAATGGCGATCCAGAAAGTTGGCGTGGTGGGCGGCGGCCTGATGGGCAGCGGCATCGCGCAGACGATTGCCCAGGCGGGCTACGATGTCATCATGGCTGAGGTCAACCAGGAGCTGCTCGACAAAGGTGTCGCGCGGGTTATGGGGGCCTGGACGATGCTGACGGGCAAGGGGCGCATCACCGAGGAGCAGGCCAGGGAGTATGCGGGCCGCTTCCGTGGCACGCTCGACCTGCATGACTTCGACGACCGCGACCTGGTGATCGAGGTGATCATCGAGAACCAGGACGAGAAGAAGAAGCTCTTCAAGACGCTGGATTTCATCCTGCCAGAGGGCGCGCTGCTGCTGAGCAACACCTCATCGCTGCCGATCGTCGAAATGGCCTCGGTGACGACCCGCCAAGCGCGCGTAGCCGGGCTGCACTTCTTCAATCCCGCGCCAGTCATGAAGCTGGTCGAGGTCGTCCGCACCATCCTCACCAGTGACGAGACAGTCGAGACGCTGAAGGACTTCGCGCGCTCGCTGGGCAAAACACCGATCGTCGCCAAGGACAGCGCGGGCTTCATCGTCAACTTCCTGCTAATCCCCTACATGCTGTCCGCGATCCGCATGTATGAGCACGGCATGGCGACAATGGAGGACATCGACACGGGGATGAAGCTCGGCTGTGGCTACCCGATGGGGCCGTTTGAGCTGCTCGACTACGTGGGCATCGAAACGACACTCTGGGCCGCCGAGGCGATCTTCAAGGAGAACTCGGACGAGGCGTACAACCCGCCAACCCTGCTGCGGCGGATGGTGCAGGCGGGGCGCTACGGCAAGAAGAACGGCAAGGGCTTCTGGAATCTGAACGAGGACTAAGCCGCGCGACGAGCACGCGCATGTTCTGGAGGGAAGCGCATGGCGGACACGCCGGGACAAACGGGCGATGCGTCCTCTCCAGACGCCATCGCGTGGGATTGGGTCGCGGAGCTATACGACAGCTATGTCACCACGACTGTCGACCTGCCTTTCTATCTGGCGGAGACGGCGGGGTTCACGGGCGAGGCGCTGGAGCTGATGTGCGGCACAGGGCGTGTCTCGCTACCGTTGGCTGAGGCAGGCGTGCGCCTGACCTGCGTGGACGCCTCGGCGGGGATGCTGGCGCGGCTGCGCGCGAAGCTGGCTCAGCGTCCGGCGGCGGTGCGGAACATCTCGGTAGTCCAGGCGGACGCGCGTCGGCTGGCGCTCGACCGTCAGTTCGACCTGATCCTGCTGCCGTTCCACTCCTTCGCGGAGCTGACCGCGCCGGAAGATCAGCAGGCCGTGCTCGGCGCCGTCGCGGGCATGTTGCGCGAGGGTGGCCGTTTCATCTGCCCGCTGCACAATCCGCCCGTGCGGCGCGCGACGCTGGACGGTCAGCTTCGGCTGGTGGGCAGGTTTCCGCATGCCGCGGGACAACTGCTGCTCTGGTCGGTCGCCAGCTATGATCCCATCGCGTGCATAGCCGATGGGGTACAACTGTATGAGGAGTATGACGAGGCCGGGCTGATGCTGCGCAAACGCCAGCTTCCCATCCGCTTCTCGCTGCTCGAGCATGACCAGTTCGAGGCGATGGCGCGGATGGCGGGTCTGCGCGTCATCAGCCTGTACGGCGACTACGCCTATGCGTCGTTTGATCCAGTGGCCAGCCCGTTTCAGGTGTGGATACTTGCGAAGTAGCGCGCCAGCGACGGCGCGGGAGAGAGTAGCATGGCGAATGTGACAGTGAACGACCGTGATGTCGTCGTCCTGGGCGGCGCCCGCACGCCGTTTGGCGTCTTCATGGGGTCGCTGAAGGATGTCTCGGCGATCGAGCTGGGGGCCATCGCGGCGCGTGGCGCGCTGGAGCGCTCCGGCGTGGACGCGGCGGATGTGGATCAGGTGTTCTTCGGCAATGTCTTGCAGACGAGCAAAGACGCGATCTATATGGCGCGCCACGTCGCCCTGAAAGCGGGCGTCCCCATCGAGACGCCGGGGCTGACGCTCAATCGGCTCTGCGGTTCGGGCTTGCAGGCGGTCGTCTCTGGCGCGCAGGCGCTACTGCTGGGCGAGGCGACGTTTGCGCTGGTGGGCGGCGCCGAGAACATGACCCAGGCGCCGTTCGTGGTACGGGGCGCGCGCACGGGACTGAGCCTGGGCGAGCACCAGTTCGAGGACTACCTCTGGGAGTCGCTGACCGACTCGTATTGCGGCTGCCCGATGGCTGTCACCGCCGAAAACCTGGCCAAGCAGTACGACATCAGCCGCG
>DASVWQ010000041.1:0-2151 GCA_036393135.1 Ktedonobacterales bacterium | reverse complement strand
GCGCCAGACGGCGGATGAGGCGGTCCCGACGCTTCGGGGCGAGATCGAGTTCGAGCGCGTGAGCTTCGCCTATAACGCGAACGAGCCAGTGCTGACGGACTTCTCGCTGCGGATTCCAGCGGGGCAGACGGTGGCGCTGGTGGGGCATACCGGCGCGGGCAAGTCCACGCTGGGCAAACTGGTGGCGCGCTTCTACAAGTTCCAGGCCGGGCGCATCCTGATCGACGGGCGCGACATCCGCTCGCTGAACCTGACACAGTACCGCCGCCATCTGGGGGTGGCGCCGCAGATCCCGTTCCTCTTCAACGGCACAGTGGCGGAGAACATCCGCTATGTGCGTCCCGGCGCGAGCGCGGCGGAGGTGGAGGAAGCGGCGCGGCGGGTGGGCGGCGGCGACTGGCTGGATGTGCTGCCCAACGGGCTGGAGACGGAGGTAGGCGAGTTGGGGCGCGGCCTTTCGCTGGGGCAGCGGCAGCTCGTGGCCTTAGCCCGGCTGATGCTCCAGCGTCCGGCGATCCTGATCCTGGACGAGGCGACGGCCAGCGTGGACCCGCTGACCGAGGCGCAGATTCAGGAGGGGTTGGACGAGGCGCTGGCCGACCGCACGGCGCTGGTGATCGCGCACCGCCTCTCGACGGTGAAACGCGCCGACCGCATCCTCGTGCTGGACCATGGGCGCATCGTGGAGGAGGGCGCGCACCACGAGCTGCTAGCGCGCGGCGGCCGCTACGCCCAGCTTTACAACACCTACTTCCGCCACCAGAGCGCCGACTACGTGCCGGGCAGCGGCTTCGTGGCGGTGGCCGAGGGCGCGGCGCCCAGCCTCGACGGCGCCGAGGTGTAGGGTGGCCCGTCAGATCGTGGGCAGGTCGCGCGGCGCCACCACCATCAGTCCGGATACCTGCTGGAACTGCGCGTCATTGGTGATGAACGTCGCCGCGCCCGCCTCCAGCGCGGTCGCTGCGTGGATAGCGTCGGGTGTTTTCAGCGCGGGTGTGTGCGCGCGAAGCTGGGCGGCGCGTTCGAGAACGCTTCTGGAAACGGGAATCAGGCGCAGGTTGGCGGATTGGTAGAGTAACCGGCGAAAACGCGCTTCCAGCCGCCGATTGTTGGCCTTCAGCGGCCCCACGAGCGATTCGAGCACAGTCAACTCACTCGTCAGAACAACGAGGCCCTGCGCGTTCGTCCAGCGCCAGAAGCCGCGCAGCGCATCCATGTGGGGCTGCACGCGCTCGACGGTATAGATGAGGATATTGGCGTCAATGTAGACGGGATCACTCAGCGGGTAGCTCAGCGATCCCATGATTCGCGCTCCTGCCGCAGGTACTCGTCTACCTCGTCGGCAGTCTTGAACAGTTGCTGACCAGGATCTTCGTCCATGAGATCGATCATTGGTATCTTGCCTTCAGGCGGGTACGTCGCTGCGCTCTCCGTTGGCTCCGGCTCGATGGTGATAGACACGCGCTGACCCGGCTGTAATTCGGGCGCGCTGATCTCGATCTTGCCGCCCGGCCCGACGATCGCCTCACGACGGATGATGGCGCTCACAGGTGTATCTCCTCACACCAGAACACGAGATATGCGTACCGCGTGTGACCGCAGAATACGTACAGCAGCGGCATCGTCGCGGTCATCGGGTGGCGCGACGCGCGCATGTTAGACGCTCAGCGCGTGATGGCGAATGTGTCGCGCTGGCTGATGGTCTTGCCCGCCAACTGGGCGGTTACGGTCGCGGTCGCCGCGCCGACACACGCGCCGCTGGGGACATTCCAGCGCCAGGTGTAGTTCCCGCCGCTATCCGCATAGCTGGTCGTGTGGAATGTCTTGCCCTTCGCGTTGCTGCCGTCACAGTAGCGCACAGTGAGGTTGAGCGCGGCGTGCGGAGTGGTACGCACGCAGACCTCGCCCGCCCCACCGGCGGCCCCGCTCGCGCAGGTGAAGGTGATGGTCAGCGCGACCGGCGCCGTTGTGCTCGCTGGCGTCGCGCCAACCGTCCCGGTAGCGGTCGCCGTCGCCGTCGCTTGTGCGGACGTGGTTGCGCCGCTCACGCTCCCCGCGCCCGCTGGATGTCGCGCGCCGGTCGCCGGGTTGTTGAAGAAGGCGGCTCCAATCGCCGCGCCGCCGATGACCGCGCAGAGCGTCAGGGTCGCC
>DASVWQ010000040.1:0-4545 GCA_036393135.1 Ktedonobacterales bacterium | reverse complement strand
GGAGGAGAATCAACATGTGGAGTATACTCGCCTGGATCATCGTTGGCGGCGTCGCGGGCTGGCTCGCGAGCCTCGTGGTCAAGGGCGGTGGCAGCGGCATCCTTGGTGATGTCATCGTCGGCGTCATCGGCGCCATCATCGGGGGCGCGGCCCTCTCGTTTATACTGCCCGGCTCATTCTCATTCACCGGCTTCAACCTCGGCAGCCTGGTGATTGCGTTTGTCGGCGCGGTCATCCTCTTGCTGGTCCTCAGACTGTTTACTGGCTCACGCAGACGCGCCTAGCGCCTTGCTCGTAGCTGGAGCGCCATAGCACGATGACGCCACCGTGCCCGCCATGCGTCGCGGGTCCGGTGGCGTGGCGCGCGCTCTCCGTCGCGATGGCGCGTCCTGTAGGCGCTCGTGGCCATCATGGCAGGCCGCGCGTCTACCCTTGAATGAGCCGCTAACCGCGCGAGAGGAGTGATATAATCAACTGGAGCGCCCGGCGAGCAAATGACCGCGAGGGCAGGAGAGAGGCGCCGGGGCGCCGCCACTCAAGAGAGATGCGCAGGCAATGAGGTTTTTCGATAAAGTCTTTGGCGACCCCAACGATCGCGAACTAGTCAAACTTCGCCCCATCGTCACCCAGATCAGCGCCCTCGAAGAGGAAATGCGGGCGCTGGACGACGACGAGTTGAAGGGCATGACGGCGGAGTTCAAGCAGGAACTCGCCAACGGCGCCTCGCTCGACGACATCTTGCCAGAGGCGTTCGCGGTGGTCCGCGAGACCGGGCGCCGCGTCCTGGGCATGCGCCACTTCGATGAGCAACTCATCGGCGGCATTGTGCTGCACCAGGGCAAGATCGCCGAGATGCGCACGGGCGAGGGCAAGACGCTGGTCGCCACGCTGCCATCGTATCTCAACGCGCTCGAAGGCAAGGGTGTCCACATTGTCACGGTCAACGACTACCTGGCGCGCCGCGACCGCGACTGGATGGGACGCATCCACCAGTTCCTCGGCCTCTCCGTCGGCGTCGTGCTGACGACCCAGGACCCCACCAGCCAGGAACGCCGCGACGCCTACAAGTCGGACATCACCTACGGCACGAACAACGAGTTCGGCTTCGACTACTTGCGCGACCACATGGTCCCTGACCTCATATATGTCGCTCAGCGTGACCTCAACTACGCCATCGTGGACGAGGTGGACAACATCCTGATTGACGAGGCCCGCACGCCGCTGATTATTTCCGGTCAGGGCGAGGAATCCGTCGAGACCTATAACCGTGTCGCCCGTCTCGCGCCGCGCCTCAAGGAAGACCGCGATTACGTCATCGATCTCAAGGGCAAGACCGTCGCCATCACCGACGACGGCATCGATACGATGGAGCGGCTGCTCGGCGTCGACAACCTCTACGAAGACATGGAGCTGACACGCCACGTCGAGAACGCCCTCAAGGCCCACGCGCTCTTCAAGCGCGACAAGGACTATATCGTGCGCGACGGTGAGGTCATCATCGTCGATGAGTTCACCGGGCGTATGATGATCGGGCGGCGCTACAGCGAAGGTTTGCACCAGGCGCTCGAAGCCAAGGAACATGTGCCGATTCAGCGTGAGAACCACACGCTGGCGACCATCACCTTTCAGAACTACTTCCGCCTGTACACAAAGCTCGCTGGTATGACCGGCACGGCGCTCACTGAGGCGGAAGAGTTCAACAAAATCTACAAGCTCGATGTCATCGTCATCCCCACGCACCTGCCCATCGCGCGCGCGGATCAGCCCGACCTGATCTATCCGTCCGAGGAGGGCAAGTTCCACGCGGTAGTCGAGGAGATCCGCGACCGTCACGAGCAGGGGCAACCAGTGCTGGTCGGCACGACCTCGGTCGAAATCTCGGAAATGCTTTCCGAGAAGCTCAGGGACGAGGGCATCGAGCACTCCGTCCTCAACGCGAAGCAGCACGAGCGCGAGGCGCACATCGTGGCGCTGGCCGGGCGCAGTGGAGCCGTCACCATCGCCACTAACATGGCGGGCCGCGGCACCGACATCGTGCTGGGCGGCGCGCCAGAGATGTATGTGGACGAGATCCTCACCGAGCGCAAAATCGACCCGCAGTTCGCGACCGAAGACGACCGCGCCGAAGCGCTGGACGAAGCGAAGCGTCGCTGCGCCGAGGATCGCGAGAAGGTTCTGGCCGCTGGTGGCCTCTACATTATCGGCACTGAGCGCCACGAGTCACGCCGTATCGATAACCAGCTACGGGGCCGCTCTGGCCGTCAGGGCGATCCCGGCGAGTCACGTTTCTTTGTCTCGCTGAAGGATGACCTGCTGCGCCGCTTCAACGCTGACCGGGTTGCGGGCATCATGGGCAAGATCGGCCTGGATGACGATACCCCCATCGAGAGCAAAACCGTCACGGCCATGCTGGAACAGGCCCAGACCAAGGTCGAGGGCGCCAACTTCGACATCCGCAAGAATGTCGTCGAGTATGATGACGTGATCGCAGCCCAGCGCGCCGTCGTCTATGCTGACCGGCGCGCCATTCTCGAACGCGCCAACATGCACGACCGCATCCTGGAGATGATCGGGCATGAGGCTCGCCGCCGCGTGGCCGAGCATACGCGCCAGAGCCTCGCCGAGAACTGGGACCTGGAAGCGCTGGACAAGTCGCTTGAACCCTGGGGCGTTGCGATCCCGCTTGATGTGCTGCCAGAGCAGCTCAACCGGCTGAGCCGCGAGACACTGACCGATGCCGTCGTCGAAGCCGCTCGGGCCAAGTATGAGGCCAAAGAGCAGGAAGTCATCACCGCCGCCGACCAGCACCACGCAGTCGAAAAAGGCGAAGTCTACATGCGCCAGTTCGAGCGCGCCATCCTGCTGAACGTCATCGACAACCTGTGGCGCGACCACATCGACCACCTGGATGTCATGCGCAGTGGCATTGGCCTGCGCGGTCTTGCCCAGCGTGACCCGCTGGTCGAATTCAAGCGTGAGGGCTTCCTGGCGTTCGACAGGTTCAAGGAGGCGGTCGAGCGCGGCGTCGCCGAGCTGGCATTGCGAGCGCCCGTGCAGATCACGTTGCCGCCGCCACCACCGCCAACCCACGCCCTGCCAGCGCACATGCGCACCAACGCCGACGCCATTGCGCAAGCGGGCGATGGCGGAGAGCTGGCGGCGGCGGCCAGTGGCTCGCGTGGCCACGTCTCGGCGGCCATCGCCCAGGCCGTCGCGGCTGGCTCCTCGCCCCACGGCAACGCGCCGACAGCGGCGCAGCGGCCCGCCGCCAGCAGTAGCGCGAACCCCGCTCCGCAGCCGCCGAGCAATGGCGGCTCCAACGGCAAGAGCGGCGCCCACAACGGCAAGGGCGGCGGCCAGCGTCCGCACGGCGGCGCCCAGCGTCCGCACGGCGGCGGTCCCGCCCGCTCATCCGCGAGCGGTGTGAATCCGAGCGCCTCCAGCGGCAAGATCGGGCGCAACGATCCTTGCTACTGTGGCAGCGGCAAGAAGTACAAGCAATGCCATGGACGCTAGCTCGCCGCCATCGTCCGTCCACGATTACGGCTATGTGATTCCGGCGGACGACATCCTGCGAGCGACGGAGCGCCGCGCTCAGTTCCCAACGAATCGCCCCTGGACGATGCGCCAGGTCTGGAGCAATCTCCTCTTCGCCCACTGGCCGACACCCGCGCGCGAGCTCGCCGCGCGTCTGCCACCGGGCATGGAGCTGGATACGTGGGAGGGCGAGGCGTGGATTGGCGTCGTGCCGTTCCGCATGCCCTATCTGCGGGTGCGCTGGCTGCCCGATCTGCCGCCGTTCAGCCGTCTGCTGGAAACCAACGTCCGCACCTATGTCCGCGTCGGCGGAAAACCTGGCGTGTACTTCCTGAGCCTCGACGCCGATAATCCCATCACCATTGAGGTTGCGCGGCATTGGTTCGCGCTGCCCTACTTCAACGCCCGCTTCTCCTGCAAGTTCTCCGATCAACTCGTGGACTACCACGTTACGCGGACCGACTGGCGCGCTGCGTCGGGCGCTTTCGCCGCGCGCTACCGCCCGACCGCCGCACCCCAGAGCGTCTCACCCGGCACGCTGGAAGACTGGCTCACCGCCCGCTACGCGCTGTATACCGCGGCTCGCAACGGGCGCATCATGCGCTGCGATGTGGCGCATGCGCCGTGGCGCCTCTCGCCTGCTGAAGCCGAGATCAGCGTGAACACCCTCGCCCGGTCGCGTGGCGTCACGCTGGCCGATACCGCGCCGCTGCTCCACTACTCCGCGCGGACCGACACGCTGGCGTGGTCCACCACTCCGGCGCGATAGCAGCGCCAGGTCATCCTACGCAGACCAGACGGAAGCCAATCGCGGGGCTATAGCCATAGGGCAGATGGCTGCGTCGCGCGACCGCGCTCACCTCGCTCGCCGCGCTGAACCATGAGCCGCCGCGCAGCATCGCGATCTCCAGCGGCTCGGCGTCAGGATTGGCGCTGGCCACCTCATCGGCAGCCAGGTTGCTCGTCCACTCCCAGACGTTGCCCGCCATGTCCGCCGCGCCGCATGGG